>NZ_JAIVFR010000240.1 GCF_020829685.1 Nostoc sp. CHAB 5715
TCCGCAAGTAAAATGAGCTTTTACTTTCTCAATTGCCTGAATGTTTTCTCATTTGAGTAATTCACGCATTCATTTTGGTATATCATTGAGCCGAAAGAAAAGCGATCGCACACCATAGTATGTGCCTGTATGGTTAAATGTGGCACTTCAGGGGTTAAGGTCGAAGAATATACAAGCTGATTCAGCAATTTTTAAAACGGCACTTTCGTTGCTGAATCAAGTTTCTATTGAAGAGGCTTTTGTCGAGTCATTGCAGCAGGGATGGCGTAAAGTTATAGGCGCGATCGCAATTAACAATCCCGAAACTGCTTTAAACTTACTTAGTGATGAAGTATGGGCGAATTTTCTCCGTCTCAATATTGTTCAAGAGACTGATTCACCCAATGATTTTGTTCTGTACCGCCCTTAACCTAGATTAATATATTTTACGGCTTATGTGAGTTGGAGTCTGGAAAGGCGTAAATACGTTAACATGGCTAAACATCTTGGCTAAACCATAGCCTGAAACCCTTGCTATAGCTTGGGCGTTTTTAATTCACATAAGGCGTATTTTTCCTACTTCAAGAGGAATAACTTTTGGGAGGACAGCCAATAAATCCGTCGTCCTGATTTGGTTATGAATTATCAATAAAATGATTCTTAACCTTTGATTGACTTAAAGATAGATCCAGAGATTCGTCTTATTCGATACAATTTATAGGCAGAGAGAGCCGAGGAGAACAAGGTGGTTTTATTAAAAGGCTTTGAGATTGAGATGTACACTGGCACGCCTCAAGGTGAAATCGTCGGTCTCTCCGACAAAATTGTTGCGGATTTGGATGGATTTATGCGGGAGCCAGATAGCCGCAACGTGGAATATATAACTCAACCATCCCATAATTACGAAAATTTATTGTGTGCTTTGCTGCGTCCGAGGCGGGTGTTGCGAAACTACCTGAATCGTTTGGGCAATTATACCCTGATACCGGGGAGTACTTTATCTTTGAGTGGGAGCGATCGCTTTCTCCGTTCCGATCCAGCAAACCCCTATCATGACTACATTGAGAGTACCTACGGGACAAAAGTAGTCACCGCCAGCGTACACATCAATGTAGGCATCAGTGACCCAGAAGTATTAATGCGGGCGTGTCGGGTGATCCGTATGGAAGCACCCTTATTTCTCGCCCTCAGTGCCTCATCTCCCTTCCTGGATGGCAAAGCTACTGGCTATCACTCCACCCGTTGGGGCGTATTTCCGCAAACGCCTAGCTATGTACCGTTATTTGCCAGCCACGCCGATCATATTCAGTGGGTGGAAGATCAACTCCTTGCTGGAACCATGCAAAACGTGCGGCATTTGTGGGCATCAGTGCGACCAAATGGCGATCGCCGTCCATACAATCTAAATCGCCTAGAATTGCGAATTTGCGATTTAGTCACAGATCCCATTGCCTTGCTAGCCATTACAGCCTTATTAGAAGCGCGTTTGTTGCAAATAATCGAAAATCCCAGCATCGATCCATTAACCCAAAGTACCTTCTCTCCTGAAGAACTCGTCACCCTGACTGCTGACAACGAAGCTGCTGCTGCTGCTGGTAGTCTTGATGCTAATTTGAGGCATTGGCAAGATGGCAGAAGTATCCTAGCCAGAGATTGGATTTCTGAAATGTACCAAGATGTTTGGGCGATCGCTAAACAACAAGGCTTTAGCTGTTTCCTTTCCCCTTTGCACAAAATCCTCCGCGAAGGCAATGAAGCTCAACAGTGGTTGCAATTACACGCAGTCGGTTTTGACAGCCAGCGCGTCATCACCCAGGCTATTGTCGCCACCCAAGAACGCGAAATCGAACTCGAAGACAAATTGTGTTCGTCCCTACTGGCTTAACTCAAGGGGCATTGGGCATTGGGCATTGGGCATTGGGCATTGGGCACTTGTACTGAGCGAAGTCGAAGTATTGGGCATGGGTTATTCCCCTTGTCTCCTCATCTCCCTCATCCCCCTCATCCCCCACTCCCCACTCCCCACTCCCCACTCCCCTCTTCAGACAAATGGTAGATTTTTTTGGAGACACAAGCCCTTTCTATTTCCACATAAAACTTAATATTTGCTGATTTTAACCAAACATCCTCTCAGACATTGTTCTGGGAGGGTTTGCGCTTCGTTTTAAAAATCTAATTAATGGAGGATATTTGATTATTATTAATAAAACCTATGAATCGCCTCTACCCTTTGGTAGATTTAACATTGACAAGAAATTTTTTTATACAATACGTAGATTATACGGTCAATGCCCCAGGTAGTTTTAGTTAACCCACAAATTCCTCCTAATACAGGTAATATTGCTCGTACTTGTGCAGCTACGGGTACAGAGTTGCATTTAGTGGGGCCTTTGGGATTTGAAATTAGCGATCGCTACCTCAAAAGAGCAGGATTGGATTACTGGCCTTACGTCAAGCTGCACTATCACGAATCGCTAGAAGCCTTTAAAACCGTACATCAGCAGCGTGGAGGCAGATGCTTATGTTTTACTGTCAGTGGAAATTTTAATTACGTCAGCTTTCAGTTTCAACCAGATGATTGGCTCCTGTTTGGTAGTGAAACTACGGGCTTACCACCAGCAATTTTGTCAGATTGCGATGCTACTCTGTATATTCCCATGAGCCAACCGGGGGTTCGCAGCTTGAATCTCTCAGTGAGTGTGGCAATTAGCTTATTTGAAACCCGTCGTCAGTTAGGCTATTTACAATAGTTGTTTAGCTTCGTGACCACAAGTAAATATACTTATAAAATTCCTAAATATCTATTGGACGAACGATTTATGGCAGTAAAAATTTTCTTGATTACTTCAATAATATGTAAAACAAGATACCTAAAATTAGTTTTTTTCGGAAATTGTAGTGGAAGATACTTACAAGGATAGTAAGGTTATTATAAGAAATTTGTATATAAAACTTGGGATATTGCCAAATTTGAATGATAGATTTTGATGAATCTGAAACATCCTAAATTGGGGAACAAAAGGGGTAAACCCCAGTCACATTAAACATTTGAGCGATTTTAGTTCGATCAACGCTAGAAAGCAGCCCCAAAGTAGCCGATAGATCATACGGTTGTTTTTTAGGGAATAATCAACGTAAAGTCTCGTGTTGAGAAGACTGATTGGGTAGAAATATCTTGAAGATATCTACAGTGGGGGGCATCACTTTTACAGAAGTCGCAGCAATTTAATTCTCGGCAACGACTATGGACTTGGCAAATAGTTTGTCCAGTCCCCGCGATTGACGCAAGACAAGCGCGGACAATGGTAAAAAGTAAAACGTCCTAAGTGGTGTGAGGAGTGGTTCGGACAAGTAAACACAGCAAAATTTAAGTTTTGCTAATACGTGTGAGCTTGTTTAAATCAGAGAAGCAGGTTAATCTTGCGTAAACATCTCTGGTGAATGTGATCTTGATCTATCATTCGTTGTGATCTAAATCATTAACTAGTATCCAACTGAAAAATCGAGGTCAGTTAAGCGCTAGTGATCATAGGAGGTCGTCTTTGAAACGAGCATTGAAAAAAAGAGTAAAAGCTGTGTTGAACAATAACCCCAGCAGCGATGATGCCCCGGTAGAACTGCTAAATGTGACAAATCCAAAAGTTGTTAACCGCCGGGTGCGGACAAAAGCCGCCATGATTGGCTTGGCAATCTCTATGGGAGCAACCAGCCTTTTGGTGACTCGACAAAGCGATCAAGCCCAAGCAGCAGTGCCTGTAGGTAGCCAAAAGGCAACTTCAACGATTCCTGCTGTTCCTGACACTGAGGTGAAATTCGCCTCCACAAAGCTGGAGTCCCAAGCAATCTCATCAGCGAGCGTGCCGGAAAATCCTGTTATCGTGGAACCAACGGCAGTCTCACAAGTGCCTGGGCTTGAAGCTAAATGGCAAGTCGCGGCAAAGGGAATGTCTTTGCAAGTTCCTGCATCAGAAAGGTTTTCCCAAGGAACAGCAGTTTATAAAAATTCTACCTACCTGAAGCCCCAAGTGGCACAGGGATTAAACAATACCTTAGCTGAAACTAGTTTCCCAACAGTCAATAATCTGTCTGAGTCTAGTGCTGATGATGTTGGTATTGGAAATGCACCACTAACTGCCCAGCCACAAACAGTAGCAACGTCAACCGCAGCCAACAGTGAAATAAATGCACAACTTAAGGCGCAACAACAGTTCGCACTGAATCGCTTACAAGAAAAATCGAACCGTTTAAGAAATAGTCTGGCACAGTTCCGGTCTGGGGAAACCAAAGATTTATCACAAGCTGATATGGGGTTGGCGCAACCGACAACTGTAGTTGAGACGACTGTATTAGCCCAGTCGGACGCTTCTGGCGATGCAAGCAAAGCGAACTTGATATCGAAGTTAAAACAGAAGACACAGACGAAGGCACTGACACCAGCTACACCAACAGTTATTGCGTCTTCGACTCGAACAGCCTACGAAGTTAAGCCTGGAGATACACTAGCAGCGATCGCCAGCAGATATAACACTTCCGTATCAGAACTAGTCAAGGCAAATAACCTCAATAATCCAAATGAACTGAAAATTAGTCAACAACTAATTATTCCTGCTGTTCAAATTGAGGCAAGTGTAGCAAGTAACCCCACTGTAGCGAGTACTACTTTTGTAGAGTCCAGCAAAACTCCAAAAGTAGCCAACTCCCCTATAAATATTGGTAGTGCCAACTCATATCTACCTACTTCACAATCACCAACTATTGCCGACAACAGTAAAATTACCGTCCCTACATCGGTAACTGTTCAGATTCAGGCAAATAGTGCGACCGACTTAGAGACAGCCCCCACTCCTGTTACTTCTTCTGGGGTCGGTGGTAACATTCCAATGCCAACAGCTTTTGCCGAAATGCAACAGCCTAAAGCACCAACAAATAGGGTAGCAAGAGGCAACAATAACAATAATGGCCGTTTGCGGGGCTTACAAGCCGAAATTCAGAGGTTACAGCAGAAATATCGTGCTCAACAGTCTGGTAACTTAGTTGTGTCAGCAGCAGCTACCGAAACTAATAATGCTGCGACGCTCACTCCTATTTCTACCCCCAATAATTTCACTGTACCTAATGCTGCTCAACCGAATAGTGTAGCGATCCAAATTCCAGTTCCTACACCGATTCGGAGTAACTATAGCGTTCAGCCAATTAAACCTCAATTCCGTACTCCTGTACGCCCTAGCGAGGCAGTAAATCCAGAGTTCTTGCCTAATCTAGGTTCTGCTAGTCAGTGGACTCCCTCTGGCACTCCATCTCCGGTAAAGGTTGCAACGCCTTCTGGAAGAGTAAATGCTTCTGACTCCTTAGGAATGATGCAAGGAAGGACAGTTACTCCACAGGTAATACCACCTTTGGCAGCAGTTGATCAATATCTGCCCAGACCCATTGACGAACTAACGCCTCCTCCATCTACTTCAACCTTAGCTTACACCTGGCCAGCAAAGGGCACTCTCACTTCTGGCTTTGGTATGCGTTGGGGAAGACCGCACAAAGGAATTGATATTGCTAACTCCACTGGCACGCCAGTTGTCGCCTCAGCTGAGGGGACGATAGAAAAAGCTGGTTGGAACAAAGGTGGTTACGGCAACCTTGTCGAAATCCGCCATCCTGATGGCAGCACGACTCGCTATGCTCATAACAGCAAAATTCTGGTGCAACCTGGTCAGCAGGTGCATCAAGGAGAAACAATTGCTTTAATGGGTAGCACTGGTCACAGTACTGGCCCACATACCCACTTTGAAATTCATCCATCAGGTAAGGGTGCTGTTAACCCAATAGCTATGTTACCGGAACGCGTCTAATTCCTAGCTGTCTATAACCAAACTATTGCCTTGGTAGTTGAGGGAGGTAAACTCCCTCTTTTGCTTTCTATTGCTTCAACAGGGATGAAAGCTGTAAGAAATTTGCAAAAATCCTAGTCTTGAGCAAATTTGTATGCTATAGTAGTAGATGATTTGAAGATATATGGCTCAGTAGCTCAGTTGGTTAGAGCACGGGACTCATAAGCCTGGGGTCGTTGGTTCAACTCCGACCTGAGCCACTTTAAAAGTTAATCTATATAAGGGTTTCAGCTTCTAGTTATTAGTAGTACTAGAGAGCTGAATTTGTGTATGAGGCTCTTTTGACTATGAAATGACTATGCTTATTCAACAGAGTGATAGTCATGAAAGTTGGAATTGAAGCCTTGGAAGGTCGTTTAAGATTAAGATTTCCTAGAGTTTTATTCAATGGTAATCAGAAATACTTATCTTTGAATTTAGCTGACACTGCTGAAAATAGAGTGGTTGTTGAAATCAAAGCACGTCAAGCTGAGTTAGACATACTAGCTGGGCATTTTGATTCCACACTAGCTAAATACAAAATCCAAGCTAATATACTCAAGACAGCCAGCAAAGAGCGAACGTATAGCTTAATGGAGCTATGGGAGAAATATGTTGAGTTCAGAAGTGATCAAGTAGAAGAATCAACTATTCTCCGTGACTATTCATTAATCAGCAAGCGCATCAAAGCATTACCTACTACTGAGATAACTGAAGCAATCATTATACGTGATTACTTACTAAGTATTTATTCTGCTGAAACAGCCAAACGTACTTTAAAACAATTTAGTGCTTGCTGTAAGTGGGCGGTTCTATCCAAACTAATAAAAGACAATACCTTCAAAGACTTAGTTGGCGGTATAAAGACTAAAAGAAAAGATGGTACTATACTCACTTTTAACAGAGAGGAAATAAATACTATTATTGATGCTTTTGATAGTAACAAGTATTGTCCAAAATATTCACCATTACCTCATTACTATTATGCTAATTATGTTAGGCTTCTATTTCTTACTGGGTGTAGACCTGAAGAAGCTGTAGCCTTGAAATGGAAACATATTACTCCTACACATATTACTTTTGCAGAAGCTGTACCTTCTGATGTCAGAATTAGGAAAGATACAAAAACTCATCAAATTAGATTATTCCCTATCAATAATCAATTGAGAGAGATTTTGAATAATATTGGGTATGGGGAAGCTGAGAAATTACTATTTTGTAACCGCAATGGTAGAGAGTTAAATACTCATAATTTTCTAAATAGAATGTGGAAACCTATATTAACTAATTTAGTCAATGATAAGTTGATTAGATATTATTTACCTCAATATAACTGTCGTCACACTTTTATCACCCTATGTTTGGAGGTAGGTATTAGTGTTAAACAAGTTGCTGACATGGTGGGTAATTCTCCTGAAGTAATTTATAAGCACTATTCAGGAGTAATCAAACAACTTGAAGTCCCAGAAATATTTTAAAAATAGATTAATGGTGAAATACTATTACATTCAGACAATATCTTCTCAACCTCTTTAAACATCCCCCAAGCAGAAATTAACTTTGATACAACTTGCGCTCTCTTCTTCTGAATTTCATCAGTCATAATCCACACCTGGTTAAGTACCTAACCACCATATAGCATCCTATACCTTAGCTTGGTGATTCAAGTCACTATGATGCGATCGCTCTACTAATGATTAATATATGGTAATGAAGGGGGTTTCATTCTGGGAGCATAGAGATTATAGAGTTTACTATAAACCAAGGTTATAGAAAACATTAACTATAACTAATGTTAAATGTAACCCAGGCTTACTGTAAATCAAGTATAAGTTAGCTTGAGTTACTCATAACTATGCTTTCTATAACTCAAGTAGTGGCCAACCTTTTTTATCTTCTTCTTTAACAGAAAGGGTTGGCCAGCACTCAACTAACCTTATACTGCTAGAATGGCAAACCTACCAGCTCTCCTTTTTTAGCAAAGTTCTCTTCCTTAGCTTTCAGAATCTTATTCATCATCTCAACTGAACTTAAGTCAAGATAGTATTTTCTAACTCTAATCTTCTCATCCACATCTACATCTGGATAAACACCACCACACCAGCTATTAACTAAGACATCCCCTTTCCTTACACTCACTCTTTTATCTATAGTGGCCAACCCTAAAGTATTCAGGACTGCTTGAATAAACTGGAATGGTTTGTCTTCTACATCCTTAGGAACTGATACCCCTAGCAATTCCTTAAACTCAACAGCATTACGAGTAAACCATTTATGATTGGATGAATGTGGGTATCCCTCTTTCTCAAAGCAGAAAGCTTTTAGTTCTTCACCCTTTAATGAACCCTCATAGTTAACTACTCTTAAGAACTCTCTAATTAAGTTAACTGTTTTAAATCTATACTTACGGTCAGAAGGAGCCTTCAATAAATCCTTCTCATCTTGGAGAGCCAAATCTTCTAAACTTCTGGTTAACCAACCTTGTAATCTAACTGCCTT
>NZ_JAIVFR010000241.1 GCF_020829685.1 Nostoc sp. CHAB 5715
AACTGATGTTTCAAGTTACCAAGTAGTTGCTTAACGAGAAAACCAGGTTTCAGCGTTGAAATAGATTTGTATTATTAATGTAATAATACTTAACCCGGTTTTCTGTTCCAATGGTACTAATACCCCTCAATTAGACAAATCACTCGCGGCATGACAAAATCAGGTGCAAACCGCAGATTGTACTGTGCGATCGTTTCAATACTGTTGTGGCGCTCAAATTCCTGGTACCGCAATTCCATCTCTTCAACCAAGTAATCAAGCAAGTTAGCGGTAGATTGTGCATCACGCGCAACTGGGGCAACAAGATGAGGTAGCCCGTCAAATTTACCAAAGGTCACACGCTTAACATCCGAAAGTGCCAACCGAACAACAGAAGGGGGATATCGTCGCACCAAATACAAAATTGCTGCTTTCTCAAATTGCGACTTCCCACCCCGCGTCCGCCCACCACCCAAGATATGAGTCACGTTGTCGCTATAAAGCAATACGGTTCAGTTAAGGCTAAAAAGCTGATTAGTAATGTGAAATTTCGGAGCTTTTACTCTTTGTCCGGTCCCTCTGTGTTGAGGCTTTTTAGAGCGAAACTTTGATACAGGTTTTTTCACGACTCTGGGATTAATACGGTGAACACGTTCAGGTAGCAACGTATCTAAAATCTCGACAATTAACCAATCGAAAAAAAAGGTAATTCTTCGGTCTGTAAGTCTTGAAATTTAGGAATAGCACGACGAATGACTCGTAATGTACCTGTAAAACTCAAGCGTAATGGTGGAACCCCAGCAGTAGTTGCAGCTTGAAACATTAACACTCGTACTGACCAATGAGCTAACAACCAACCATAAATTTCTTGCACTACTTCTCGTGGTTTTTGAGAACGAACGTGAGTTTTACGCCCTAACAGGTGAATTTTTAACTCATCAAGGGTATTTTCGACTTCCCATCGTTGATGATATTCTTTGGCTAACATTTCTGCCGGAAATTTTTTAATGTCTAATAAGCTAGTGATTAAGCGATAAGTAAGTTGTTCAGCAGCGTTTTCCGGATGCTCAATTGTGTATTCAATAACTCTTACCAAGAGTGGCTGACAACCTTTTTTTCGGAGTTTTCCTGAAGGATTAATATATGACAAATAAGAGCCATCTTCTAAGGGCTTCTCCCGCATAAATTTTACATTTGCTGGGATTCTGCCTACATAGTCGCACCCCTGAGACACTGTTGCTCCTACCATTGCATAGGAATGTAACCCCCTATCCCACATTAACAACATTCCTGATTTCACGGAGCGTAATAATTTCAACGCTCGGGCTCGTTCTCCCATTCGATAAGGACCGGAGGCGGAGCGTCTCCGGCTCCGCACATTAAGGCATCAAATATAATGTGCGTTCCTGCCTCTATCAAAACGACCAATCTCACTTTAGGGAATGCTGCAATTGTTCCAGGACGACTGCTAGGACGACCAAAAACTCTGGTATTTTCTTCGCTATCTGGGACATCAAAACAGCTACCATCAATTACAACTATTCGTAGTCCATTTAAAAACGCTCCCAATGTTTCACCCGTTGCCATTGGTTTTACCAGCTGATGAAACAATTGGCTCATCACCTTTGCGCCTAATCTTTGTCGAGCTTGGGTAATTGCTGATTTACAAGGGACTCGCCAATATTTGCCAACTTTTACCCATGCCACAGAAAGACCATCGACTAAGTTTTTGAGTACATCCCGCATCGAATCTCTCGACCACAGGCTCATTGCTATTACCAGACTGACCATTAACTGCGCTGGTAGCGATCGCGTGCGTTCCTCTTCGGTTTTGGTATTAGCGATCGCCTGTTCAATTGCCGTTGCTGGAATAGCCATTTCGATTGCTTTCAGCAACTCAGTATTTTGTATATCAGGAGACACCAACGAAAAATCCCTCAGATGCACGGCACTTAATTTCCATTCTTGGGAACAATGCCTAATTTACATGATTTTGAGCCTTAACTGAACCGTATTGCTTTATATAGGACTAGTATTTGACTTTTGAAATAAATATACGTAGGGGAGCAAGTGCGTTGCGGTGAATCCAGCGCTGTAGGCGGGTTTCCCGCCGTAGGCGACTGGTGAACCCGAAGGAAGGTTCCCGACGCTCGATAGCATTCACTCGGCATCTCATAGAGAAGCGTTAGCGACTGTGCGTAGGTCTGACTCGTTAACGCTGCGCTATCCGTTGTAACAACTGGCGTTCCCTATGCTCTACGACTTAGCGGTAGAGGTCGTTGTGCTAAAACTTCTTTATAGAGGTCTTCGAGCAGAGTAATATTTTTACTAAGGGTATAGCGGTCTAATACACGCTGTCTGGCTTTTTGCCCCAGTAAGGTTGTTAACTCTGGATGGTCTTGCAACACTGGCAAGAGAGTTCTTAATTGCGATCGCGCTGTTTTAGTATTAATAACTACACCTGCGCCCTTTTCCAATACTTCTCCATCAGCACCCACGTCTGTTGCTAAACAAGCCAACCCACATGACATTCCTTCTAACAGAGATAGGGACAAACCCTCTACCAATGAAGGCAAAATAAATACATCTGCGCCCCGCAAAATCTCAATGCGCCGGTCTTCATCAGCGACAAATCCCAACCAGATAATGCCGTATTCTAAACCATAAAACTGCTCTAAGGAAGACTTCAAAGGGCCATCGCCAACAATTAGCAACTTAGTACCAGGCCCCATTGCCGACTGCTTCCAAGCCCGGAGGAGGGCTTCGACATTTTTCTCTGGTGCTATCCGGCCCTGATAGACAAACAAACGTTCGGCTTTAAATTCTGTTTTGACTTGAGAAAATCCTGGAGAATACTTAACGGTATCAACACCGTTGGGAATTACGGCTATATTTTCTTTCCTCACACCCATCCCTGCCAATAATTCTCGCTGGATTTGGGAAAATACAATCACGCGATCGTAGTTAACTAAAAAAGGTGCGTAGAGCTGATAAGCCAAAAGTTGTGTTCCTGATATCAGCTTTGCTCCCTTGCCAGCAAACGGTGTGTGAAAAGTGGCAATAAGGGGCAACCTCAGTTCCTCACAGATTTCTGGTAGAAAAAAGTCTAGAGGAGATAGCGTCAAGGAAGCATGGACTATATCTGGCTTGATTTTCCGCAACGACTCCGTTAAAACTTTGGTCGCTTTAAAAGTGGGAATTGTGTAAACCTGGGACTTGTAAATAAAAGGCAGAGAAACTTCTCGAAGATTTGGCCAATTGTCAGGTTCAGACTCTTCCTGGGCGAAGTGAAGAAAGCTAACTTGATGTCCCCTATCTAGCAAGGCATTTGTAATTTCTCGACTGTAGGTGACATTGCCGCAAAAGGGTGATTTTTTTCCAATCCAGGCTATACGCATTCTTTATTTAGCTGTAAGAAAAGCAGGTTTGATCTATTACTTGTGTGTCCTTGGTGATTTTTATTTTATCTAGCTATACTTGCTGGTTTTTTAGTTATTACAAATTTCCAATACAATCTATGTTTAAAAAGCCTATTTTAAGCTGATTAAACCAGTGGATTTATGGCTTTATTTATTCTACTTATAAGTTGTTAATTTATGATATTTAAACAACTTATTTTGATTAATGTCAGATTGATATCCAGCAAGTATGTGATAAATTTCCACTGACCACAGTTTACCATGAACAGAAAAGCTTTAAGTAAATATTAATTACTTAAAATTAATGAATAATAGCTCCTGTTAGGTGATAACTATTTGTGTGAGTTATACCAGGTTAATATACCTCCTAAAAAGACGATCGCAGCTAATCCCAAAAAAACTGCCTGTAATCCCACAAAGGTTTCTGCTACACCTGCTAATGCCAAAGGTAAGGAGAGAGCAATATTAATTACATTGTTTTGTAAACCAAAGACTTTACCACGCATTTCTGGAGGTGTTTCTGTTTGAATTGCGGTTTGCATGGGAATTCCCACTAGCGCCCCAAAGATACCTAATAGCGCCACCAGTAACAAGACTAGCCAAAGTTGGGTTGTAAATACTGACAGACCAATGAGAGATGCTGCCATACCCATACAACCGTACAGACTTAGTTGGGTATAGGAGAAGCGTTGACCAAATTGACCGAGAAGTGTTGCTCCCGCAGCGATGCCAACACCACCGGCTGCTAGTAAAAAGCCGAACTGGGAGGCTTTCATGTTGGGAATAATTTCTGCCATACGAACGGCTAAAACAGTTAATGCTGCAAAAACAGAAAACAAGATAATCAGTTGAAGTAAGGCATTGCGGACGCGATGATTTGCTTTGAGGTAGGCAAAACCATCTCGCAAATCGGAAAATACGTGAGGGAACTCTGTATCGGGATGGTAATGTTTTTCCTTAGTTGCTAGGAGGAATAAAATTATTCCCGCGATCGCATAACTACCACCTACTAAAAATTCTTTGCCCAAACTACCACTACCACCAATTTGCAGCCAAAGTCCATCGGCGATCGCTAACAATGGTTCCCCGACAGCAAATCCAACAATCACCGATGCCATCATCGTTGTCGTATAAAGCGAATTTGCCGAGAGTAAATCCTGTTCTTCTACTATTAAGGGAATTGCCGCCTGTTCTGCCGGTGCAAAAAACTGCGTCAGTGTAGAAACTAAAAAAGTCACACCCAGAATGATCAAAAAACCAACTGGCAAAACTCCTATGGCTTTCCAATCATGAGTCAACCACATCAGAAAAGGAATTGACAAAACCAAGATGCCGCGCCAAATATTCGTTGCTACCAGCACAGCCTTTTTCGACCAACGATCAACAAACACACCAGCAACGGAACCAAACAATACGGCGGGAATCGTAAAAGCCATCATCAAGGCTGACACCCAACCACTAATACTTTGATTACTAGCCTGAAACTGAGTATTAATCAAAGCAATCATCAGCACCAAATAAACTTTATCTGCTAGTTGCGAGAAAACTTGACCACCCCAAAGAGCCAGGAAATTAGGATTTTTTAATACAGGCAAAAAGCCCTGCTTTTTGATATTTCCTGAAACAGCTTCTCCACCAGATCCATTTAATGTTGGTGGTTCTTTTTCTGGGATAGTAGCTATTGGCAAACTCTGCCCGTTACTATCTCCTTGGGCAGTGATTAATTTGTCCTCAGATTTTGTTTCTGATTGACTTGGAATATCAGTTGTTGGGATCTGGGCTGTCCAATTTTGCTCGTTATTAGAAACGTCTTTTGGGGACATTTCTTGTCCATTTATTTGACTAGGTGTACACTTTGAAACAGCACTCAAGTGATTCCTGACTGTAGGATCTGATACCCTATTCTGTTTTTTAGCGAGGCTTGGTGACAAAGGCAGGATTTTTTTATCCAAATCAGACGGTTGCATCATGGTTGGCAGCAAAATAAGAGTCGATCAAGGTAGCAGAGCGAATAGGGCGACCTAATTGATACTGAGCATACTGGCGTAAAATCTGTTCAACAGATAACCAGTCATGATCTCTAGCACCATCAATTTGCATTATCTGTGGTTGTGACAGATGTTGAAGCAAAGCCAGTTCCATAGCGCCCGGACGACTAGAAATCACAGGTATTTCTTGCCGATGCACAACAACTGTTTGGGCATGGGGCATGGGGCATGGGGCATTGGGCATCCCTTCGGCTTCGCTCAGGGCAAGTGGGAATGGAGCATTGGGTATTGGGTATTGGTCTGTTCTCATCTCCCTCATCTCCCTCATCTCCCTCATCTCCCTCATCTCCTTCTCCCCCTCTCTTCTTAAACGTTCCCAAGCTTCTAAGGAAACCGTTCCACCCGCAGGAATACTAAATCCTACCTGCCAGTTTGGGTCTGTAAAGTTTGGCTTGAGGAGGTGTCCAGATAGGCAGCAGACTTGCACTTGCGGCGTTACTCCTGCTAACGCTAAAAGGTGAAACACTCCATGAGCCAGATGAGCCAAAACCCCAGATGCATTTGCACTAGATAACGCCTCCAACCGATGGAGATGTTCATTGAACAACTCATAAAGTTCTTCTTGGGGTTGTTCGCTCAAAGCTTGACACAAGACTATTTCTGCTAAATACTGGCCAGCAGCCAATTTTCCCAAATCTTTAGCTAAACCAGGATAAGTTTTTAACGTCTGTGCTTGAGTAATTTTATCAAGCGATCGCCCTTTCGCAATCAATAGTTCATTCACAACAAACATACCACTTCTGCCGCCCAGGCTGGAGTTGTGCTTGCGTGCCCCTGGAGCGACTGCTCGAATTAGACCGAATTCTGGTGTCAAAATCGTCACTATTTTATCCGATTCTCCTAGCACTTGGGTTTTAAGATTAATTCCCGTTGCTTTGTAGGTTCTACTCATTAGTTATTTAGTCATTAGTCATTGGTTATTGGTCAGTAGAGACGCAATTAATCGCGTCTGTACAATGGTCATTAGCTTCGGACAAATGACAAATGACAAAGGACAAATGACTATTCACCCTTTCCCAGGTTATCGCGCTGGCGGATCAAATCGATACCGCGAGATGTCCCTAATCTAGTAGCACCCGCTACGATTAAGTCTAAAGCTTGATTGATAGTGCGGATACCACCTGAGGCTTTAATTCCTACTTTTTCTTTGGCAAATTCCTGCAAAAGTCGTACATCTGCCACTGTTGCACCACCATTCCAACCTGTACTAGTTTTTAAGAAAGCCGCTCCCGCTTCCATAGCTATTTCAGCAGCTATTTTTTTTTCTGCATCTGTCAACAGGTTGGTTTCCAAAATTACCTTGACAGTTTGCCCAGTCTCTTCACAAATTTCGGCAATTTCCCGGTGGACTTCTTCAGTTTTACCAGCTTTCAACCAGCCCAAGTTCATTACCACATCCAACTCAGTAGCCCCATTATCTGCCGCTTCTTGAGCCTCATACAGTTTCACTGTTGAAGTCGTCGCACCAGCAGGAAAGCCAATCACCGTACAGACTTTTGGGTTCTTACCGTGCAGGAGTTCGACTGCTTGTTTGACATAGGCGGGGTACAAGCAAACCGCCGCAAAGTTGAATCTGTATGCTTCTTCACACCACTGCTCAACCTGCTCAGGAGTAGCAGTTGGCGTTAACAGGGCGTGATCGATAAATGGCGCAATATCAATGTTTGGATAGTCTGCTGCCATCGTGTCTTCTGCCAGTGATTGATTATTAATCTTTATAAAAAATTAAAACATTTCTTATATATATATTAAACCATATCTATTACAAGTTTATTATGAAAAGAAGCTGCTGACTTTTCTAAAATGTCAGCTTTGTAGATGTCGCAGAATTATTGTAAGTATTTAAGTTGACATTAGACAGTAGTAAGCTTAGAAATATCAATAACATTTTTCACACCAGTTCCTAAGAATTCAAAAATAGTTTTAGCTAACGCCTTCGATGCCAAATATGGTACGCCATTACCAATAGTCTTAAACATATTCGTAAGTGACATATTCTCTGGAAGTACAAAATTTGCAGGTAAAGATTGTATGGCTAAAGCTTCCGCCACAGATATTCGCCGGATTTTATAGGGATGCAAATGTACTTCATTATTTCCATAGCAAGCTGTTGGAGAATAACGCCATCTATGAAGACGCTTGAAAGACTTTTTAGAATCATCTCCTTCATCAATAGCAGCAAATCTTGTGATACCTGCCCTTGGTTGAAAACAGTTTTCAGCATTGGGATGCTTCAGCACATTATTTTTTCTAAACCAGTATTCAACTGTTAATTCTTGAGGGATGCCGTCAGGGCAAGGCATTATGGAATTTTCTTGGAATGGTTCGGACTTAAGCCAAGGATAAGCAAAAACCTTTGTTTGAGGATATAAAATATGATTTTTCCAAGGAAAAGCCTCTTCAGTTAGTAACTTTTCACTACCGAATTGTATTCCTATATCCTTGATAAAACTATTTCGGAAGCCAATGAGAATAATTCTTTCTCTATCTTGGGGTACACCATATTCGATAGCATTAATTAATCGCTCTGTTAATATATAGCCTGCTTCCAATAATTGTTGCTTGAGCGATTCAAAAAATAAACGGTGCTTTGTCGTTTTCCACAACCCCTTAACGTTCTCAAATAAAAAGAAATCTGGAAGATGGCGGCAAATTAATTCAACGTAAGCAGCGGAAAGCTTACCATTATCTCCTAAACGTCCTCTATTTTTCCCGCCAATAGAAAAATCAGGGCAAGGAGGCCCGCCAATGAAGCCAACAATATTATTAGATTTGCGGCAGTCTTGTACTAACTCCCGGAGATGTTGTGTTTGTAACCCTTCGATAAGTTGGGTGACATCTCCTACCTCTCCATCATGATACCCGTACTCTGGTAACGGTAGATTGAGAACCTG
>NZ_JAIVFR010000242.1 GCF_020829685.1 Nostoc sp. CHAB 5715
AAACTTGATTCACACCTGCCACCAACTGTCCTAAACCGGACATTTTTTCGGTGTGAATCAATTTTGTCTGTGTTTCTTGGAGTTCATGTAGGGTATGCTCTAACTGGGCGGCTTGATTTCTGGCTTCAGTTTCGGCATTACAGGTTTGTTCGTAGAGTTGCGCTTGTTGAATAGCGATCACAGCCTGATCTCCTAGCTGTTGCAATAAATCAATTTCTGCATCTTGCCAATCTCTGGGAGCCTCACACTCATGGGCTATTAGTAACCCCCATACTTCCATACCTATATTAATCGGAACTATTAAGGTTGCTTGCACTTGCAGACTCTGCAAAAACTCTTGATGACAATCATATAAAGAAGCTGTCGAAACGTTGTTAATTGCCCGGACTCTGCCCTGACAATATAGATGGCTAAACTCATCAGGAAAGCAATCGGCTGGTGCATTCATTCCCAAAACGGACTGCCAATTGCCATTAATCTCTTCGACAATCACCGATTTCCTCTTCAGTTCAAAAATCACCACCCGGTCTGAGTTTAGCAGCGCACGGACTTCTCGAACGATGGATTGCAGAGTTGTCTGCAAGTCTAATGTGCGGCGAATATGCTCTGTGACTTGCTTGAGTACTTTGGTAAACAATAATGATTTTTCGAGTTCATAAGTTTTCTCTTGCACCCGCAGTTCTAGGTTGGCATTCATGGTTTGTACCTGTTTAAACATGTGTTGCTGCTGAATTGCCATTGAGAAATGATAGTACAAGGCTTGCGCTAATGAGATGTCTTCCGGTTTCCACTCAGCTGATTGCCCCTTTTTTTGCTCTCGCCAAAGCTCAAAGGAAAGCTGGGGTAACATTTGCCGCCGATTTTGTTCACATCGTCCCGCCCACAAGATTTCCGTTTCAAATTCACAGCGAAAAATGCTTAATACACCAATAAATTTTTCCCAGTAATGTAGCGGAATCACCATCAGTCCGCGAATTTGAGTAGAACGGAATGCTAAAGCCAAAACTCGCAAATGTGGTTCTTTATACAGGTCAGTTGTTGCCCAAATATTACCTTGTTTACACTCAGCCATCCAGTTTTGCCATAAGGGATGCTGTTCGATAATATTGTTATCTAACTCGTAGGGGAGTGTCGGTTGGTCGCCCCAGGTGTATAGTTCCTGACTCTGTTCAATGTAAAGCCTGCCACCTGTTCCATTGAAGGCAGTAATAACTTCTTCTAGCGCCTCCTGCAATTGGATTGTCGGCAGTTTATGTAATAGTGTAGTAACTCTGTTAATAGTAGCTTCTCGCTCTTGCTTGGCGCGGGCTGCGGTGAGTAGATTACTTTGAGCGATCGCGATCGCAACTTGGTCAGCTACTTGCTGCAATACTTTTAGTTCCCGCTTCAAAATCTTTCGCGGTTGACTTTGGTGAGATACCAACAATCCCCACAATGTAGGTTTTGCCGATTGTTCTTGTGGATCGCAATCTAAAATTGGTACTACCAACGAAGACTGCACGCCCATTGCCTTTAAGTATTGAATATGGCAGGGGTCTACCTGCCGATAGTGGATATTAGTTTCTAGACGTTTGCCAGTTTCTTTTGACTGTAGAGGCGATAGCCCGATCTTCCCGTTTGCCACATCGATAATCGAACGTTGCTGTGCTAAGAGAAACATCTCCCTAGCTTTTTGTGGAATATCATCAGCTGGGAAGCGCTGTCCTAATAAGGATGGCAGACGCTGTTCATGGATAGATTCAGCAATGACTTCACCACTACCATCGGTATCAAAGCGGTACACCTTTACCCGATCTGCACCCAAAAATAAACGCACTTGGCTAACGGTAGTCGTTAATATCTCTTGGAGGTCGAGCGATCGCCTGATCTGGTTTATCATTTGGTGCAGTAAACTTTCTTGGTCTAAGTTTTGCTGCAACCCTTTTGGTTTATCGGTAAATGTCATTGCCTGTATACACCATGACTGAAGTATAATGTTTTTTATAATTGTCACTGTTAAGAGTTTTCAATCGATTTCCAGAAATTCTTGCTACAAATGTGTTGCTTCGGGCGTACATCTGTTGCAAATATCTTTGAAAATGGATCAGGGGATATTTGAAAAGGATCAGATATTTTGCTTGATCTCTCAACCCTTCTCAAGGGATTTAGGGAAATATCAAACTTTTTGCTGTATCATTAAATACTTTCAAAACATCCTTGCAAGCCTAAGTTAAGAAAATCTTAATCATTGACACCTATTAATTTTATATTCTCAATCATTAAACTATTCCAGTAATTTTACTTAATTTATTGACTTAAAAACTACGTTAAATTAAAAATATTTTTTTACCCTTTTTGCCCATTCATTCAATTAATTAAAATTTTTTCAAATAAATAACTAAATTATTGGCAACTGTTTCAAAGATTTTTGGCTGGGGAATTTTACTATTCCCCGTCGAATTACTGATTTTATGTTGAATGTAACTATAGGACTACGATTTGATTTATGAAAAAATTCCGTACAACTCGAAAACCCTACAGCCCTATTCCCTACTCCCTACTCCCGGACTACGCAAATAATTTCAAAAATCAAATCGGATTGCTATAGTTTAGTTTTCTTTTTGAAAGGGAGCTGTGCAATGATAGCTTAGTCTGAAAATGGCGCTCTTGTTTGTTGTGTGTATAGCCGCTTGAATAAAGATGTCGTAATGGAAGACCGATATAGCTTGCAAGCACAGGCTAATTCCTGGATGATCACGTCGTCGGCTCCCTTTTTTCAAGGGTTGCCAGAAACTGCTGTAGAATCAGCCCTCATCCATCTTGTTACCCGCACTCACCCAGCTAATCAGGTAATTTTGCTGGAAAATGACTGGGGCGGTTCTGTGTATTTTATTCTGGACGGATGGGTAAAAATTCGCACCTACAATCTGGAGGGAAAAGAAGTAACGCTGAATATTCTTGGCAAAGGGGAATTGTTTGGTGAAATGGCGGCGCTAGATGAAGTGCCTCGATCCACAGATGTGATTACCTTAGCCCCAACGGTAATTGGTAGTATGCCTGCTCAGGATTTTGTCAAGTTACTTCAGGTAGAACCCTTAGCGGGAGTTCGATTGGCGCAACTAATGGCACGACGTTTGCGGCAAGTAAATCGTCGATTGCGGTTGCGGGAATCTGATAGCCAGTCACGGGTGGCGGATACGTTGGTATTTTTGGCAGAAGGACAGGGAAAAAAAGGGCAAACAGGAACCGAAATCCCCAATTTACCTCATCGGGAATTGAGTAGTTTGAGCGGACTGGCGCGGGAAACTGTAACAAGAGTGTTGACAAGGCTAGAAAAAAAAGGCTTGATTAAACGGGATCAAGACACTATTTGTATTCCTGATTTGTCAGCCTTGGAAAGAATGATCGTTTAAAAACTTGTCAGATATGAGTATTTTAGATTCTCTGCCAGATGAGCCGGAGAAAGATCCATCGCCTGAATCTCCAACTCCCCACAATCATTGGTTAGACAAAGAACAGCAGTTAATGCCTCCTCAACTCAAGGCTGATGCGCCCTTGAGGATGGTGGAAACGGCGTTTTTAGCAAGTGCCGCTAGCTTGATTTGGTTTATTAATTTCTACTTCCCCTTGGGCCCAGTTTTGCGGATATTTTTTCCAGTACCGATCGCTCTAGTTTATCTGCGTTGGGGCAAGCGTGCAGCATGGATGGCAGCACTCACCTCCGGGTTACTGCTGACAGTACTGATGGGGCCAGCCCGCAGTTTGCTGTTTGTCATGCCCTACGGATTTATGGGCGTGCTTTTAGGAGCAACCTGGTGTCGTCGTGTTCCCTGGATTGTTTCTATCACCTTGGGTACGCTGTTAGGTACTTTGGGAGTCTTTTTTCGACTGTGGTTGCTGTCTGTTTTGTCAGGTGAAGACCTATGGATTTATCTAATTACCCAGGTGACTGAGTTCATAGAGTGGGTATTTTTTAACTTGAGTTTGTTGACGAGTCCTAGTGTGTTTTTGATTCAAGTGGGAGCGATCGCTTTAATTGTACTCAACAACTTTATCTACCTTTTTGTGGTACACCTGGCAGCATGGTTTCTTTTTGATCGTCTGGGCAACCCCATTCCCCCTCCACCACGCTGGGTACAAGTCCTCATGGATTATGAAGGATAGTTATTAGTCATTAGTCATTTGTCATTAGTCATTAGTTAAATGATGAGTTCTAACTAATACTCAATGCCCAATTCCCAATTCCCAATGCCCAATTCCCAAATTCGTATTTATACTCAAAAAGAACAAGGTGAAGAATGGCTGCGACGGTATCGTGGCTGTCTACCCGTATTTGCCTGTGTTTTAGGATTTACTGAAACTGGTTTAATTCCAGGGATTTCAGCAGCTGGTCGCACTCCAGAGGATCGGAAATATACTGCTTGTGCCGATGCCGAGTTTTTGTATTACGGGCCAGAACATAAAGCCCAATATCCCTTACCACCATTAGCAGCCGGGGCTTCGCCTGTGCTGATTTCTCGCGCTGTCTTTGAGTCACTAAAGATACCAGTTCATTTGTTTAATGCTGGTTTACCCCAGCCTCCGGCTGTGCCAGTAATTGATTTGGGCGGCACGGCTGCTAAGTGTTTAAGTAGTGGTGCTGCTATGGAAATCACAACAGTACACCACTTGTTTAAACAAGGGCTACTTTGGGGAGAACGCCTTGCTGCCAATAACCAATATAAGTACGTGATTCTTGGTGAGTGCGTCGTTGGAGGGACTACAACTGCCCTGGCAATCTTAACTGGTTTGGGTATAGATGCTGCCGGAAAAGTTAACAGTAGCCACCCTATTTGTAACCACGCGCAAAAGTGGGCATTAGCGCAAGCTGGGCTGGAGAAGATGAGGGGGAGCAGGGAGTACTTAGCTGGGGGAGATGAGGGAGCTGGGGGAGATGAGGGAGCAGGGGGAGATGAGGGAGATGAGGGAGCAGGGGGAGATGAGGGAGATGAGGGAGCAGGGGGAGATGAGGGAGATGAGGGAGCAGGGGGAGATGAGGGAGATGAGGGAGCAGGGGAAGTAAACTCCTCCTTATCCCCCTCATCCCCCTCATCCCCCTCATCCTCCTCATCCTCCTCATCCCCAGTTAACCCCTTGCAACTCGTCGCATCTGTGGGTGATCCGATGCAAGTGGTGGTAGCTGGAATGGCGATCGCTGCTAGTCGGAGTTGTGGTGTAATGCTTGCTGGTGGGACGCAAATGCTGGCGGTTTATGCGCTGATAAATGCGATCGCTCAAACTTACGCCTTATCATGGCAACCAGAAGAAGTAGTTGTAGGCACAACTCGCTGGGTGGCAGAAGACCTTACTGGTGCTACAGTTGACTTAGCTCTCAGCTTAGAAAAAGCCAGCTTAACTCAGAGTGGAAGAACCCCTCCCCTATTAGCAACTCATCTGAGCTTTGCTGATTCTCGTTATCCCCAACTCAGAGCTTATGAGCAGGGCTTTGTGAAAGAAGGTATGGGCGCTGGAGCCGCTTGCATAGCCGCCCATCTTAGCGAAAATTGGCAGCAACACCAGCTTTTAGCAGCCATTGAAGCCCAACTTGAACGGCTTAGTACAGCACTTCATTAATTCGTAGTGAATTCTCTGCGTGCCTCTGCGCTTACCTCTGCGCCCCTTTGCGTTTAAAAACGCTACAATCTTACGCAAAGCTTTACTTAGCCAAATCAACAGTTAATAATCTAATCGTCATTCAAATTGCATCTGCGTGTCTCGGTAACTTTTGATCTTAGAAAGCCAGAAGCTCCTGACTTGTCTGTACGTAAGAGCGTCTTTCTAGCAATTTGAACTATGCAACTTTGCTTACCTTCTTGTTTTTCAGGAGAATTATCTGATGAAATTAGTCAAAAAGCTTGGTATTGCTATCGCCAGTGCTGTTATAGGTATCACTAGTGTCGGTACATCTTCTGCGGCACAAGCTGTACAGCTATTTGATTTTCAGTACTCTTTTCCCAGTTATGAAGCAAATGGTACAGGGATTTGGGCTAACGGCATCTTTACCACCACAGATTTAGATCCTATAAAAAACAATTACACAATCACAGGAATAACTGGGACAAGGACAATTCAAGGAATTACCGAGACAATCATCGGCCTACTCTCACCAGGTACATACGGAATCAATGATAATCTGTTGAATGCGAGTACGCCGCTGTTAACCCAGAACGGTTTTGCTTACCTGGTTTCTGGAAGCGGGGAAGACGGAAATGGGAACGTTAACGTATTCTACAGTAGTTTCAATGAAGGTTATTCAGAGCTTTCAAGCGATGTAGATTATGGCAGGTTTAGTGTCGTACCACGTCCTGTTCCCGAACCCTACACAGTAGGTGGCTCATTGGCTGCTCTTGGTTTTGGCTGGTGGACGAAGCGAAAGCAAGCAGTAGTTTCCCAGAAGAAGCCGCATAAAGGTATTTATCTGTTAGATTCATAGTGCATCTTTGCTCTAGATTGCATTAAGATGTGCTTGCCATCTTACTCTTGTTTAAAGTAATATCAAGTCGCATTCATGATATATCACTAGACGACTTGGTATTAGCATCGGAATCAGCTTTAGTTTTATTAAAAACTTCCAGGATTGTCATCAAGTGCCAGCAAGAAATTAATCAGGTCTGTTTGCTGGTTGGAATTAAACCCAGCCTGTCTATCTACGTAGAAGTAATGACCTGTGCCATCAAGGTTACTACGCACTAAAGCAGGGTTAGCTTTGTTGGCTTTCACAACTTTTGCACGAAGATCGCGATCAACCAAGGCACGCAAGCTGCTAACTGGATCGGCAGGTATACCAAGGCTTAGAGTGCCAGAAAGCCCTAAGCCAGTCTTGTTAACAACCGTGATCCCATTTGAGTCAACTTTCAGGCTTCCTGCCCGTACTGCTGCACCACCATCATGCAAATATGGTGCGCTTAAATAAAGACCACGCAAGGAAGTAGTTTTGTAACCGCCTTTTGGCAATATACCTTTGGGCAGAGTTGTGGGACTATCAGAGATACCCTGCGTTGGTACATCCAGGACTTCAGCATTAGCAGGTATGGGAACGGGAGTGTTAAAAGTGTATAGCTTGGGTGGTACTAACAATTTATTCAGCCCCAAGCGAGACTGGGCACGAGCGGGGTTAGTACGAATTTCATCAATTGGATGAATTTTGTTGTCAGTGAAGAATGGTGGAATATGGCAAGTTGCACAATTGGCTTTCTCAAATACTTTTGCGCCACGCTTAACAGAATTACTGTTCAAGGCTTGCCAGTTTTCCGAAGTTTGGTTGGCAGGTGGTACTAAGCTATTTTGAAAAGCAGACATGGCGTTGTCAGCAAATAAGAAAGAGCCACTGGCAATATCGCCTGACTTTCCACTATTCGGGCTGAAAACCAAACCGTTGTAAGTAAATAAACTGGGACGCAGGTTTGGGTAAGTTCCTGTGCCTGGAGCAGAAATTTGGTCTTCTAATTCTGCTTGTGTAGGATTCGGTGCGAGCTTCCGCAGCCATTCAGAGGGTTTTACTATCACTCCTTCTGGTAAACGTAGGCTCTTAACGGCAGCATTTTGCAGTAATGTACCAATATAAACTTCTGGATCAATACCAAGGGTTTCTGCACTGATTTGAGCGGCTGCGAACAGATTGATTTCTGAAGAGTGAACAGCATTGGTGATAGCGCTTAATCCACCAAATGGCCCCACAGCAAACTGTCCATCAGCTAAATAAGGATGATCCTTAAAGGTGAAAATGTTGGGGATTTGAGTAGTGTTTCTAATACCATCCGGAGAACTCTCGAAATTACCGAAAGGTACATCTAATACTGCATCATCAAAAGCTTTTTCAAACTTTTCAGGATCAGGTAATTCTACTTTATTACCTTTACTGTCAATAATCGTCTTGCCATTGCCTTTGTATTGTGGGTCTAGAGGGTTAAAGTTTAACCGTGCAAACCCTGCGGCTGTATTTGGTGATAACGCAATAAACAAGGGGATGGCAAGTTCCCCATTAGGTACTCCTGAAATGACTTTACTATCCTTGGAAAGGGTTGCATGACAAAGCGCACAGGTAAGGTCGCCGTTAGGTGTGTTTCCTAGTGCAACACTCTGTCCCTTTGGAATTTTTAAACCTGTATTAATGACAGTCCCTTTAAGAAAAGTTTGACTACCTATGGTTAAATCGTTCTGGAGAGTAATTTTTAGGTTTGTCGTTGGCCGACCTTGCAAACTAGCAATTGCTACACCTAATTCATTCGATATCTTAGTGAAGCCTTGTCCAAAACCAAATACTCCTTGCAAACCAAATGTGTCGCCAATTTTACGGTTGAAGAATTCCAAAGGGACAGA
>NZ_JAIVFR010000243.1 GCF_020829685.1 Nostoc sp. CHAB 5715
ACATAAAAAAGGTTCTTGAGAGTTGTATACGATTTTTTTTCTTATAATTTCCTTAGTTCTGTACAAATTTAGTAGCCAACTAATACTATGCAAATAAAAAACTAATTGCTCATTTTGATATTTTTCCGGAAATTTAAATAAGCTTTCAAATGTCACAAACCCTAATTCCTTCATCATCTTAATGATAATTGGATTTGAACTGATTGTGTATACATTCTTGTTTCTCTCTATTGCATCTTTAACTGATTCATAGAACAAATATCTTCCAATACCTTGCCCTCTAAACTCCTCCAGCACAAATAGTGCTGCTATTTTATTCCAGTCTTGGGAAAAATCGTAATTCAGACAAGCTCCCATAAGGCTACAATTTTCGTTTTCAGCAACTATAATATGTTCAGCTTCAACCCATTCCTTCAAACAGTAACCCATTATATAAGGTGTCATCTTTATTTGTTTAATTAACACCTCTGCTTCAGGAATTGTGACTTTTCTCTTCAAAACTTTAAACATCATTATTTACTAATTAGGTTTAGTTAAAGAATTGCCCGAAGAAATAAACAACATATGGATAATAGTCGCGGTTAACATGATCAAACCTATACAAAGAAATAAGTAACGACGAAGAATTCTCTCCAATAATTTAATTATATTAAATTTATTCTCAAAATCTTCGCGATTAGAACACCTAATATTGTCTAATATCTGATAAGATTCACTAAAGGCACTCTCATAGAAAAAAAAGCCGACGCATATGAGTGCGAATATACTGAAGAGTAAAAAATAGCCAAAGGCAGTCCACGTCCGTGCTGCATCTGACAAAGTATACTGACCAAACCAGTATTCAAATGCGGTAGTAAATCCTGAACCTAAAACAAGGGATGTATAACGTCCTATTTTATCAATAAAGTGTACGGCAAAAGAGTTAAACTGATTCTCTATTTCCTGACAAGTTTTTTCATTATTAATGTATAATTCTTTACTTTTTTCCAAGGATATGAGGGTTTTACTGAAATTTTTACGATATATTCTTAATGTAATTAAATCTTTAATTGCCGCATATATACCTATTGTAAATACGGGGAGACCTGTGAGAAGTAAGGTACTTATAGAATAGGGAAGATAGCATAAATAAGGAATTAGAAATTCGCGTTTAGGGTCAAGTTTAATACTAAAGTTGCTCAAATTATTTTTTAGGTGATTTGGCCCAGTATAAAAGTGGTGTCTGGTTACAATTACACAAACCGTCACAAATGAGAAAATTAGAGTAAATCTCACCAAAAAAACCAGTGTTTTGTTCACTCCTGATGTTCTAATCCAACCTAAAACTTCACAAGCTTCTTTTGAAAATGATACACCAATTAAAGCTGCTGTACCTGTTAACAAAAATAGGCTGCGAGCTAGTTCGATAATCCATCCTTGCTCTCCATATTCTCTTTTCCAAGCATTGCTTGAAAATAAGTAATAGGAACTTATGAGTGAGCCAATACTAATTACTAGTAAAATGAATAAATATATTATCAATATGTAAAGAAAATTATTTGGCAGTGGTTCACCATAATCTTCAGGTAACGTCTTAAGTATGTCATCCCGTCCAACAACTTTTGTAGTCTCGTTAAGATGGGGGATGTTTTGTGGGGGATTTGACTTTACCCGGTTCGGACCGTGGTAGTAAATGTCAATATTATTGATGAAAGATATTACCACTAATAGTAGTAGTGCCACCTTTTATATTTATTCCCTTCCAATTCTCAATGACTGTGTTCAATTGGGGTTGCGACTTCGCTGCCTCTCCCAATGCTTCAACAGCTGCCCGAATTTCTGGATTTGCCACTGCTTGTTCTTTTATCCTTTCCACTAAAACTGCTTCGCCATAATCTTCTGGCTGTTGTTCGGCTAATTGAGGATTATTTTGAACTATTTCTATCACGCTTGCTGTTTCTGGAGACTTTTCCTTGAGTAGCTTTACTACTTTGCCACCTTGGTCAAATACCTTAGCAACAATGATTTCACCTGTTTTTTCAAACGTTTTATTTAACAATAGAGTTACAAGCGCGATCGCACCAGCAGTAAGTGGTTCCATGTACTACCTCATTTAGCAGCATCTTATTCACTTGATACTACATGGTTTCTTTGTTGGATTCTGTTAATTTAGATACGGAAAACGAGTATAAAAGATATTCAGTGGAATCACTAATCTCTTTCAGGATCGTTCCCACTTGATGAAACAAGTCGTTAATTAACATTGAGACACTGTGTAATCTCCGGTTAAATCGTGACTTTTCTAACATATTCGATATCAAGTTATGGTCTTTCATATAGCTACAAGCCTTATTATGTATGATTCCCATTAAAGAACATTGCCGCGCAGATAGCCGTTGTAATAATTTCTGCGTCGTTCATGGCTCGACGACAATCTTCTTTGTGCCCAATCGCCTTCAACAGGTCGTCCGTGATAGCATATATGGCAATTATTTCGTTTAGCATATAGCCCTCCTAATTTTCTTCTTGGAGGGCATTTTATTGCTTAATGGGAGCAATGCGATCGCCCATAAGAGTAACTAGCAACTTGGGTTAGATACGATTTTTTGCGTTGCTGATTTGATGTATGAAAGTTATTAGTTGTACAACAAAAACCTTTACAGAATTAGGTAAATTGCTTTCACCAGATATTTAATCATCGGTTACGATCAAATTAATCAAATTCTCAAGTAAAGCCATGTCTGACTCAGTTCAGTATGTCACTAACGCACAGGGAGAAAAAGTTGGAGTACTGTTAGATTTAGAAACTTACCAACAGCTAACCAACTTGTCTGTAGATTCTGAACTATTGATTGCTTTAAGCCTAGATGAGTTGCAAGCTTTAGCAGAAAGTTTTTTATCTCCCAAAGCTCAGATACAATTACAGGAGTTATTAATTAAAAATTCTGACCATCATTTGTCAAATGAAGAAACTGAAACTCTAGACAGATTGTTGGCACAAGTAGACCAATTAAATATTCTTAAAACTAGAGCTAGATATACATTAAATATTTTAAGAATTGAAGAAGAATACAGAATTCAGAATTCAGAATCAATCAATGGGGGATTCAGACCCGCCACTGATAGCGTAGCGTTAGCGAGTCGGACTCCAATTCATTTTGAATTCTGACTCCTGACTCCTGAATTCTGTTCGATAAATATTTATAAAAGTCTGAGAGTTATTAATCAAATGCTGAACTGGAAAAAATCACGATCGCAAATTCTGCTAATGTATGCTCTGTTGGGAGCGATCGCACTGGTGATGCTCTTTCCCTTACTGTGGCTAGTTAGTACAGCCTTAAAATCGCCTACAGAAAATATTTTGCAGTCACCGCCACAATTATTGCCTGCCTCACCTACACTAGATAACTTCTTTAGTGTGTGGAACTCTTTACCTTTTGGACAATACCTGTATAATAGTACTTTGGTGTCAGTGCTGACTGTGGGCTTAAATCTGCTGTTTTGCGCTTTAGCTGCCTATCCGTTGGCAAGATTATCATTTGTCGGGCGAGACTGGATTTTTGTGGCGATCGTCTCTACGATTATGATTCCCTTCCAAATCGTGATGATTCCCCTTTATATTTTGACAGTCCAGTTGGGTTTGAGAAATAGTTATTTAGGGATGATTTTTCCAAGTTTAGCTTCTGCCTTTGGCATTTTTCTGTTGCGCCAAGCTTTCATGAGTGTTCCCAAAGAGATAGAAGAAGCCGCCCGGATGGATGGCAGTTCGGAGTTAGGTTTGTGGTGGCATGTGATGTTACCAGCCGTTCGCCCAGCATTGGTAACTTTAGCTATTTTTGTATTTATTGGTGCTTGGAGTGACTTTTTGTGGCCTTTAATTGTTATCCAAGACGAAAATTTATACACTCTTCCCTTGGGAGTCGCAAAGCTAGCAGGTACATTTTCCCTTGACTGGCGGTTAGTAGCTGCTGGTTCAATAATTGCGATCGCCCCAGTATTATTACTATTTTTATTTTTACAACGTTACATTGTACCCACTGAAACTGGTAGCGGCGTCAAGGGTTGAAGAAGAATTCTCCAAGTCAGAAGTTAGAAGTCAGAACAAGAAAGTGGTAGATGAGGGAGATGAGGGAGAAATAATTAATGCCCCATGCCCAATGCCCAATGCCCAATGCCCCAATTCAATAAGCCCCAGTCTTTTTCAAGACTACCCAGATAGTTTTAATAATCAGACTCAGATCATAAGTTACAGACCACTTACGTTGATAATCTATATCCATCTTGACAATGGTTTCAAAGTCTGTAATGCTAGAACGTCCATTAGCCTGCCATTCTCCAGTAATGCCTGGTTTAACTCGCAATCTATCCCAGTGGTGTGGATCGTAATTGCTGACTTCATCAGGAGTGGGTGGACGAGTACCAACTAAACTCATGTCCCCAACCAGAACATTCCAAAATTGGGGAAATTCGTCTAAACTAGTACGCCGCAAAAATTTACCCACAGGAGTAATGCGAGGATCGTCAACAGATTTAAAGATGTGACCTTTGGCTTGATTTTCAACCAAATGCTTGAATTTATCGGCATCGACGATCATCGAACGGAATTTCCAGATGCGGAAAGTTTTTCCGTTCAAGCCACAGCGAATTTGGGAA
The DNA here is from genome assembly GCF_020829685.1 of Nostoc sp. CHAB 5715. GTDB lineage: Bacteria > Cyanobacteriota > Cyanobacteriia > Cyanobacteriales > Nostocaceae > Nostoc. The sequence goes on from NZ_JAIVFR010000243.1 coordinate 4,633, forward strand.
TAAAATATTGGACTTGGCTCATGAATAAAGGTAACAATTGCTACGGGAATTGCTACCGTAAATGTAATTATCAGTCCCACAACGGCTCCAACAATGTCAATTAATCGTTTTCTCACGCTTAAGGTTGACGGGTGGAAAGGCTGTTGCGAGCAATTAACTGAATAAAGATAAAGATGGTTCACAAGGACTAACTTATCTACAACAGGACTTTTTGAATCAGTAGTGTAGACATGAAGATAATTTTTAAGCAATTTTTATTGATTTTGTCAATACTACTGAGTGCTAAGATACACAAAAAACAAGCAATATAAAAACCGAAAACCTAAAGTTTACAGAATCTTTTAATTAAGATGGAAATTGTAAAATTACAAGAAAGGCAGAAGTTCGAGGGCAGAAGGCAGAAGGTTAGGAGTATCAATTAAAACTTTAGTTCTGGGTCTAAAGCCCAGTTTAAACTTATAATTATACCGAGACTGCTTGCAGCGAGGTATAAAACGTCCTTGTTTCAATCCCACTCTTTTAAGGGTGGGTTGCCTTCTGCCTTCTGCCTCCTGCCTTCTGCCTTCTGAAAGTATTTTGTACCATCAGATAAAAAAGATAGTGTTATTGGTACACATCCAAAATATTACAGTGTTGAGAGTTAAAAGCCCATCAGGATGTGACCGACTCAAAAAGACACATCCGTGACGTACTAATCTCAATGATTAACCTCTAAAGCGAAATTCACTAAGTATGCCTCCTCCAGTGATTGCTGATTACTAGCCTTGATTGCATTTAGATAGCGACGCAAAGACAACAGTTGTTGGGAATTGGGACGATATGTGAGACTCCCTTGTTTTTCAAAAAGTGGTGCTGTAGCGATCGCCTGATAGTCAGGATTTTCTTGCGAACTCTGAGTCAGCCAAGCCGAATCTGTAACTGAAGGTATCAAACCCGAAGGCAGTTCACCTTCCAAAAAAGCCAGCAGGCGTTGCTGACAAGTGCGAGTATTAATCCCACGACCCTCAAATAACTGGATAACTTCACCGAAAGATAAGGATCGGTCTGGTAGCAGCCGCAGCAATTCTGTAAATAGGAAATAATCAGTGTATTGTTGCCTGGGTATATCTAATATCTGGGGATGCAAAGGCAGCATCGCCAAACCATAAGCAACGCGACTGCAATTAGGAGCGCCGTTTTCGCCGAGATATAAATCTTGAATAATCTTAGCGCTGGGGAGTTTTTGCCGTAGCCAACGATTCACCGTCTTGACACAAGCCACCCCACCAGTCAGGATAGCTTGATTAATGGATTCTGTGGGGATACCACGGGCTACTAACAGCTTGTTGAGTTCTCGGTTCAGGCGACGCACAAAAGGGATAAATACTTGGCTTTCTAAATCTCGTCGCTGCAAAATCCACTGCTGATCGGCCAATTCTAAGGTAAAAGAGTCTTGGTGTTGCAAAATCAGCTTTAGAGCTAGTGCAGCATCTAATACCGCCTGTCCCAGCAGGGAACTTTCTAGACGCTGCTGGAGGCGAATTCGAGCGGTGATATCTGGCTCTCCGACTCTGGGTAGTTCTAATTCTTCCAACCCTAAACTCTGCCAACGCATTTGGTCTAAACCGGGAATTGACGGTTGCCATTGCCAAGGATTATTGGTGGTAGTTTTGCGTAGGCGTAGCCCGCCGCAGGCATCGCTTTGTGTTTCTTTTCGTGATTGCCGAGATTTCGGTGGCAATAGCAGCTGGCAGATTATATCTTGTTCAATTCCTTTGCCAGCATAAGCAAAACTGTGGAGCATGAAATCATTGTATGTCAATTGCTGCAATGTTTCTGGGACATTGACTAGCAACATTTCTGTGGCAGTTGCTCCAATATTAATCACAAGGGTATTGCCAACAATGGGATGTTCGCTGGTTTTTGCCGGATGGGAACCCTGATGTTTGCTTAATTTTACTTGCTCACCGTTAGCAGCATCAAGTTCTGGGAGTAAACTAGCGATCGCTTCTTCTACAAAAAAGACTTGCTGCGGATGTTGGATGAGTTTACTGGTAAGTAAAGCTGACCGCACGTTAAAGCGGTATTGTTCCGACCAACTAGATGGACAGGTGCAAATTACACCAGCAATATTATTGATAATTTTGGGAAAATCTTGTTCGCTGATCCCCATAGCAGCAGCCATTAAACTAGGGGTGGTACAAGTTTTTTCGGATTTGAGGGTTAATAGTAGCTTAGAGAGCGATCGCACAACCCAAATCAAAGGCCCTGCGGAAAATTCATTTAATTGCAAAACAGGTTCCCATTTCTGTCGTTCACTCTTGTAGGGAATGGCTACTTGTAAATAAGGCTTCAACTGTGCCGAGTAGAGATTATTTCTCGTCGCATCTGTTGTTGTCCGTGTTGCAGGAGTGTTGGGCGAGCGATCGGGTACTTTATCTTGGGCAACAGCCACAGGTGCAGTCCGCTCATGTACTTCGATACTTTCGTTTTCTCCTTGGGGTACAGAAGCTGTAGGCAGATAGACCTCTGTTGGTAAACGAAATGATTGCTGGAAGGAAGTTCTTCCCGGCGGATTTTCTGCTGACCAGTAGATAGGATGTACAACAAAAGTAGAGCTATTTAATAATGCGGCAGAAATTCCTGTTGTACCTAAATCAATTCCTAAATACCAGACTGATTCTAAAACATTTAGCGATTCTGGATTGTTGATGGAGTTGGAAATTGGAGGTAAAGAACTTTCTTCAACAGGACTAGTGACTTCCTTTTCTTGTTCAGTTTCTATCTGAGGAACTGCCATAGAGAAAGCAGCAGTTGAGGTATTTTCTTCTACTATTTGGAGATTTTCTGTTGGCGGCTCAGGGGAAGTTATGGGAATTATGTGTAGATTTTCATCAAGTAGTTCTGAGAAAATATCCAAGTTGGTAGCTGGCTGCGACTCAGAATTTAGCTGTAGATCAAAATTAGCCAAATCCCGATCTAATTGCTGCAACTGTTCTTCATCTAAAGAAATATCAAGTACGGCTGGAGCCTGGTTTGACTCAACACAAAGCAAGTTTTCTTGTGGCGAAGCAGCAATGTAGTTATCTGAAGACAGTTCTGGCTGATTATCGTTAATTAATACTTCCGGTTTGGCAATCGCAATTTCCGCAATTTCCGCTACTTCGAGAGTAACTGGTGCTGTAGTTGTGCCATTATTCACAGAAAATGACACTTCCAGCAGTTCCCGATCATTACCTGTATCAGGCAATAGCTCAGTTAGAGTATTAATTGTATCAGCGCTAGCTGGCTGATTGTCGATCTCCAAGCGGTCTATTGCGGAAACTGCTTGTGGTATAGAGAAATTAACAAGCTCTAGGTCTGTATCTTCTTCAAAAAATAGTTCTTCCTGTGAATCTGATGAATCTGTAGTTTCTACTGGAGTCTGTTGAGTTGTTTGTGGATGAAGATACAGACCTAGAGCTTGTTAATTTCTCTATACCACAAGTTTTTCGGGATGCTGATAAAGATAATCCTGTGCGAGCACCTGATAAAGTTTCTGAACGCCGTCATTCCAGCCCGGTTTTTCGTTCAGAGCGGCATTGATGGCAAAATACAGCTGAAAATCAACTGTTCCGGGCAGATTGCATTTAAAAGGGACGTTGATGTTGTTCTTTGTAAAATAAGCCTGGTTAGCCACAGAATTCACCCACGACTCTCCGAATATATGAATTTCCTTGATAACC
>NZ_JAIVFR010000244.1 GCF_020829685.1 Nostoc sp. CHAB 5715
GGGGTGATCGTGCGCGGTATTTGAGCAAGACTCCAAGGTTCCGGCCTCGCCGGTGCGTGAAGAACTATATGATGTAGAAGGCGATCGCGTTAAAGTTGTATTGCAAGGTGCTTGCGGTTCCTGTTCTAGTAGTACAGCAACTCTGAAAATTGCGATCGAAGCCAGATTACAAGATCGTGTCAGCAAGAGCCTTGTAGTCGAAGCAGTTTAGGAATTGCTGTAGGACTTAACGTACTCTACAAATACGACCTAATATGCATCAGCCAGGAACAGAAAGTAGGATTTGAATCGAATCATTGTCTCCACTCAATGCTTCATACCAATTCTTTCTTAATTACGAACTTGTACTGAGCGTAGCCGAAGTATTACGAATTACGAATTGGTATCAGTCCTACCACTATGACGGCTAACAGCATATAGGCTTCATAGATTAAGTGCCTAAAAAGCAAATTTCATCATTCAACTCGCTTCAAAGGAACAGCATATGAGCACATTGTACGACAAACTTGGCGGACAACCAGCTATTGAACAAATAGTAGATGAACTCCACAAACGCATTGCGACAGACAGCATCCTCAATCACTTTTTTGCTGGTACAGATATGGCCAAGCAGCGTAATCATCTAGTTGCTTTCTTATCTGAGATTTTTGAGGGGCCAAAGCAATACGGCGGTCGTCCAATGGACAAAACACACGCTGGAATGAATTTACAGCAACAACACTTCGATGAGATCGCCAAGCTTTTGAGTGAATCAATGGCTGTGCGTGGAGAGTCGCCAGAAGACACCAAAGCTGCACTAGAGCGCGTCGCAAATTTCAAGGGCGCTATTTTGAACAAGTAGTAGGACTTATGCATTGATTGTTGACAAATAGCAACATCAAGTCCTATTTAGTCTTGCAAGCTGAAACACATTATGACGTATTTGTAAATTGCGTAATTTTCTTTGTTCTTTGTCATTTGTTTTGACAAAGAACAAAGGACAAAGGACAAAAAGAAAAGAAATTTAACCAGGAAATATATGTACTTGCTTTCAATCATTTTAGCTGTGGAGCGATCGCCCCCAGCAGGCATTTATGCCAACGCTACCAACGATGCTCTACACGCGCTCACTACTGTCGCTCAACTGGCGTGAACGCAACTGACAAACGCGCATACCCACCAACCAATTGCAGGAAAACACGAACAATGACTGACGATAACATTAGACAGATAGCTTTCTACGGAAAGGGCGGTATCGGTAAATCTACCACTTCCCAAAACACCTTGGCAGCTATGGCAGAAATGGGTCAACGCATCCTCATCGTCGGTTGCGACCCTAAAGCTGACTCCACCCGTTTGATGCTACACAGCAAGGCTCAAACAACCGTTCTTCACCTCGCCGCAGAACGTGGTGCAGTAGAAGATATCGAAATCGAAGAAGTAATGTTAACCGGTTTCCGTAACGTTCGTTGCGTAGAATCTGGTGGTCCAGAACCCGGTGTAGGTTGCGCCGGTCGTGGTATTATCACCGCCATCAACTTCTTAGAAGAAAATGGTGCTTACCAAGACCTAGACTTCGTATCTTACGACGTATTAGGTGACGTTGTGTGTGGTGGTTTCGCTATGCCTATCCGCGAAGGTAAGGCACAAGAAATCTACATCGTTACATCTGGTGAAATGATGGCGATGTATGCTGCTAACAACATTGCTCGTGGTGTTCTCAAGTATGCTCACACTGGTGGCGTGCGTTTAGGTGGTTTGATTTGTAACAGCCGTAACACAGACCGGGAAATCGAATTGATCGAAACCTTGGCAAAACGGTTGAACACCCAAATGATTCACTTCGTACCCCGTGACAACATCGTTCAACACGCAGAATTGCGCCGGATGACTGTTAACGAGTACGCACCAGAAAGCAACCAAGCTAACGAATACCGGATTTTGGCTCAGAAAATTATCGACAACAAAAATCTAGCTATTCCTACACCTATCGAAATGGAAGAACTAGAAGAATTGCTGATTGAATTCGGTATTCTCGAAAGCGACGAAAATGCTGCCAAGTTGGTAGGTAAGACTGCTGCTGAAGCTCCTGTAGCATAAGTGGCTGCTAAGAAATAATGCTTTAGCACAAGGAAAAAGGAACAGCTTCATATCTTTCCTTTTACCTCTCCCTCGCATCTCCCCCCTAACCTTAGAGGGGACTCCTAGTCCCCCTATGCCCCGATCCTTACGAGTCACAGAGGCTAAGTATGACACCTCCAGAAAATCAAAACATCATCGAAGAAAGAAAAGAACTAATTAAAGAAGTTCTCAGTGCTTATCCAGAAAAAGCTGCTAAAAAGCGCGAAAAGCACTTAGGCGTATACGAAGAAGGTAAGTCCGATTGCGGCGTTAAGTCTAACATCAAATCCCTTCCAGGTGTAATGACCGCTCGTGGTTGTGCTTACGCCGGTTCTAAAGGTGTGGTTTGGGGTCCTATTAAGGACATGATCCACATCAGCCACGGGCCTGTAGGTTGCGGTTACTGGTCTTGGTCTGGTCGTCGTAACTACTACATCGGCACCACAGGTGTTGACACCTTTGGTACCATGCACTTCACCTCTGACTTCCAAGAACGAGATATCGTCTTTGGTGGTGACAAGAAACTTGTCAAGCTAATCGAAGAACTTGATGTACTTTTCCCCCTCAACCGTGGTGTTTCCATTCAATCTGAATGTCCCATCGGTCTAATTGGGGATGACATCGAAGCTGTTGCTCGGAAGACATCGAAAACAATTGGCAAGCCAGTTGTTCCTGTGCGTTGCGAAGGCTTCCGGGGTGTTTCCCAATCTTTAGGACACCACATTGCTAACGACATGGTTCGTGACTGGGTGTTCACCAGAGCAGACCAAGCTAAGAAAGACGGTACACTTCAGTTTGAAGGTACTCCTTATGATGTAGCAATTATTGGTGACTATAACATCGGTGGTGATGCTTGGGCTAGCCGCATCCTGTTAGAAGAACTCGGCTTGCGCGTAGTCGCTCAGTGGTCAGGTGATGGCACCATCAACGAAATGTTGATGACCCCCAATGTGAAGATGAACCTCATCCACTGTTATCGGTCGATGAACTACATCAGCCGTCACATGGAAGAAGCTTACGGTATACCCTGGCTTGAGTATAATTTCTTCGGCCCCACCAAGATTGCTGAATCTTTACGGGAAATCGCTTCTAAATTTGACGAGACAATCCAAGCAAACGCTGAGAAGGTAATCGCCAAGTATCAGCCAACAATGGATGCGGTAGTTGCTAAGTACCGCCCCCGCTTGGATGGTAAGACTGTTGCCATCATGGTTGGTGGTCTACGTCCTCGCCACGTTGTCCCAGCTTTCCAAGATTTGGGCATGAAGATGATAGGTACTGGTTATGAGTTCGCTCATAATGACGACTACAAACGTACCACTCACTACATCGAAAACGGCACCATCGTTTATGACGACGTTACCGCTTACGAATTCGAGGAATTTATCAAGGCGCTGAAGCCTGACCTAGTAGCTTCTGGTGTGAAAGAGAAGTACGTCTTCCAAAAGATGGGTCTACCTTTCCGTCAAATGCACTCTTGGGATTACTCCGAACCTAGCGATGCCTTCGGCGGGCTACGCGCCAACGCTCCTCAATATCATATAATGCAAGGTTTTTTAGCGGCGGGAGAAAAAAGAGCCTATTTCTAGCCTAAATGCAAGTTGCAGGGTTATTTAGGAATAATCTGTTTTTATGCTTCAGACAGTATAACTCTTATCCAGTCTGGTTTTGAGGTTTTGCTTGCATTTTGCTCAAAGAAAAACTGTAAAATGAAAGACTACTTTTAATGACGATTTTTTAGATTAAATGGTGCGATCGGCAAAAGCAGAAAAATCTACTTGTGGTATGTAAAACATCAATTTGCCTTAACGCTCATATTCAGCAATAGAAAATAACTTTTGCATCCCTATCACCGACTTTCAAACATCTCATGCAACGGGGTTGTTAGACCGCGATAATTATAGGGCTAGGCGTAGTTTTTTCATCTTTTAGAAAAGCTAAAAATGTAAGGTGATCATAATAAATTTGTAATACATTTTGTAATACAATTAAAGATAGTAAACAAATGTAATAAAAATGATTTAATTGCCTTTATGAGCGCTTGCCTTCACTCGACATCATTTAGAAATTGTGTGTGATATGCACAATAAGTAGACTGTTGTAGCGATCGCATGATGCGGAAAACAATCACCACCAGCAGGTATGCCTTTATAGACTGCACAACCAACGAGAAATAGATGCGACTTGGTTCTCTTGATTTAGGTTAGCAGCGTTACTGAGAGTGCCGTTTTCCAATTGATTCCAGATTTCGCCTGCCATCCTTGTAGCGATCGCTGATCCTACGAAGAAAGTCAGAGGTGAATGCCCTACTCTAGAAAATGCTTCACGTATACGATTTAGTGCTGCTTGTGCAGTTTTCCAATGTTCATCTCCGCCTGCGGGATCTATACCCCCTTTAAGTTCACCAAGGGCGATAACGTATGGTGCAACTACAGATGGTTCAATGGCGCTAGATTTGTTGGCTGCTAACTCTGCTGGGGCTAAGTTAAACTGCTTCATAAGTTGTTATAAGATCATTAATGGATTGAAGATGATTTTGATAGGAACACATAGGAATTCAATTTATGGCTTTTTCCACACATAAACGCACTTCCGCAATGGATCGCGTCCATGATTTCCCATTTGCTGGCTACTATTACCTTTATCACTTGGTAAAACAAGGATATTTTCAATAACAAAACCTAGCTGTTCGGCGAAATCAGAGAGAATCATATCTACTGAAATGCTTGCGCCTGCATAACGAACATTGTCGTTAACCATGAATAAAAGTGCCCCTGGTTTAAGAACACGAAAACATTCTTGTATTACACACGCCATCTCATAAAAATATCCTCTGACCATTCTTGGTATACCATTGTTATTCAACGCACCCTTTGCTTTTTGGTTATCTAGATATTTCAAGATAGCCTGCAACAAATTCTGTGAATCAGCAATAGCTAAGGCTGTTTTCCAGTCTGAGTTGATAGTCAATAAATCTTTGGGGCGATTTTCAACTGTACAACTTAGCATTTCCTGACGAAGGTTAATTAACTCCTTTTCAGAAATACCAAGTAGAGCTAGTTCTAGCGCATAGGTGCGAGTATAGTCGTATCGATTGCAATAGGGTGGGGATGTAATAATTGCATCATATACGCAATTGGCTATATGCGGCATAATCTCAAGACAAGATCCTTCATAAAGATGAATTTGACCTTGAGAATTTTTAATTGGGAAAAGCTCAATTTGTTGTGTAGAAGGTAGTAAATCATCAATAATTTCACTTATTTTATTGGTGATCGCATTATCAAACTCAAGAATTTCGCCTTTGTTGAAAAGTTTCTTGCTCTGTCCACGACCTGAACGATAATCCCAACGGAGGTACTGTCCATCTTTACGTGTGTAACTTATGGATTCTAAAACGCACAGTAAGACAAAGTTTAAAACTACCTGGACTCTATTATTTTCTCGTTTACAAGCTTCAAGATACTGCTCAATTGCATTTCTAGTTAGTTCAGCATAAGCCCCTTTTGTGATTCTCAATTCGGGTAAGTGTTTTTTCTGCTCACGCTGCTTCCAAACCTGTAACTTTGACCAATATTTTATACTCTCGAAATCTTCAGGAGTGAATTCATAATCTAAAACCTTTTTAGCATTAATTATTTGTTGACCAATAGGCAATAATTCAATACCGTCAGCATCAATTCCAGCTTCCCTAACAGCAAATAGCGCAGTTCCACTACCTGCAAATGGGTCTAAAACCTTGCCTTGAGTAATTTTATATTGTTGTAATAGATATTCTATAAGAGATGCAGAAAAAGCTTCTTTGTATTTATACCATCGATAGATAGGTCTAGTCTTGTTAGCTTGGAAACTAACTATAAGTCGCGTCAATGAAGGATGAACTAAAAATTTATTCTGGAAGCGCTGATACAGTTGCCTATCAAGGTTGTCAATTTCACCTAAACAATCACTTTCCACTTCGGACACGGTATTGGAGACACTTGCTAGGCTGATCACAGATAAATTTTCCTAGATAATTAACTAGTCAAGTTAGTATAGTTCTAAATTTTAGGGGTAGATATATGATTAGCCCAAACTTTACAAAAAGTCACTGTCTATTTAGGAATGGTGTGCGAGATGCACAAGAAGTACCCCTTTGTAGCGATGTCTGCAACGGGCTGTTCGGCGTCGCCTTAACTCAACAATAAGCTATGTGAACATGGTATGGGGGATGCGATCGCATTAAACCGTCCAATCTCAATTAACAATCCGGGTACTTTGCCCAAATCCCGATGATTGCGCGTTAATAAAACTAATTTACGAGATAGTGGGATGCCTACGGTGGGCTGCGCCAACGCTCCCATCGGCACATCCATGCTTTTGATCAACTTCACTAAACTATTTAGACACTATGCCCAGTCGAGAGAAGGTTTTCGCTTAGACTTAGCACAATCCTGTAAGTAGAGATTAATTAAAGTTTGATAGGGAATGTCTGTTTCTTCTGCAAGAGACTTAAAGTATTCAATCACATCTTCTTCTAAGCGGATTGTAATCTGCTTTTTCAGATTTTTCACATAGGGATTACGAACAGACTCAGAAAAATCATATTCATCTTTCATGGCAAAAACTCCTCATATTGCTTACGTTCGTGCCTTGTAGCTGTACGAGCAGAGATAATACGAATTAGGCGATCGCTATTTTTATACAGATGAGATACCACTAATAATCGAAACTCATCACTCATACCCAGCAGAAGAAACCGATCTTCCTCAACTGAATGCTCTGGATCGTAAATTAAACGCGCATTTTCGTCAGAAAAGACAGTTTGAGCCTCTTCAAATGATACGCCATGCTTACGCTCATTGCTTTTAGGCTTGGAGAGATTCCACTCGAATTCTATCTCACTCATACATACATTGTAGTTACAAAGTTTTTTATGAGCAAGTACAATAGTTATTTAAACCATCCAATCCTCTATTCACAATTCAGGTATCTTGCTGAAATCCCAATGTTGCTTTTATGAGCGATCGCCCCAACTCGACAACACGCCACTGCATATTCATACTGGGTGAGGTTAAGCGATCGCTTGTGAATCAGGAAGCCTATTATATAAAAAGCCTGTTTGTGATCGTTACTCACAAACAGACTTGACTTTTTTATACTTCTAATTAAGCTTGCTCCCAGAGCTGACGTACATAATCAGGTAGCCAGCTAGCAATTTCTTGAATTCGTTCTTCGGAAAGTTCGTCTTTGGTGGCAGAAAACACTGCTTTAACCGCTTGCTCTCGGTCTACTGTTCCCGGCTTTCCGCCCTCATTAGCAACTCTGAACAGGAAGCGATCAGAATCAATCTTGAAGATGCCTGGGCCTTGCCAAGGTGGACGAACCCGGCTCAAAAATCTCACAAGTGGATTGCTATCTCTCCAGAGATCAGCCACTTCAAACTGGAGTGCTTTTTCATCTGTAGGTACAGCCTCTGTATGCAGTTCTGCCTCGACGCGATCGCTAGCTTCTGTGGTCATTAAGTCGCGCATAACGCGAAACACAACTTCGGTAAAGTCTCTTGCATCATAGGGGTCTGCAAATCCGGCTTTGACCTGCACTTTTTCCAGGAACGAACGATGTTCGTCTGCGATCGCAGTTCGAGTATCTTCAATCTCCGTTGGGTCAACTTCTGGAATGTTTGTTCTAAAACTTTGATCGGGCATTGTTTTTTCTTGTGGTTATTAATTTTGAGTCTTTATGCTTACTTTATGTAAGGTCGCACAGATCAAAAACCCTTGGAATCTTCCAGAAGTTTGAGATCGTAACTATTCAAAAGTTAGAAATTTATCTGATCTGCTCACAGCAGTAGAGTCATGGTTGAGGGTAAGTGATTTACCTTTATTCACCAGAGCAATGCTTCTGATGTTTTTGCCCGTCTGTGTCGAAAACCAGTCAAAATAAATGAGTTGGTATAAAATCAGCCGAAATAAAGATGCTAGAAACAACAAACATCGAAATTAACACGAACTATGTCAAAGTACCCAACGATGACCTAGAAATCGATGCTTACTTAGCTCAACCAGCACAAAACGGAACCTTTGGCGCGGTTATAGTTTTTCCAGAAATTTTTGGAATCAATCGTAATATTCGAGATATTACGGAATTAATCGCCAAACAAGGATACGTAGCAATAGCCCCGGCGATGTATCAACGTGTTGCTCCTGGTTTTGAGGCTGACTTTAGTCCAGAATATGCAGGCTATAGC
>NZ_JAIVFR010000245.1 GCF_020829685.1 Nostoc sp. CHAB 5715
ACTATTCATGCCTTCTAATCAAATCGCAGTTGGGAGCATACTGCAACACCGCTTGTAATTGTCCCCACGTTAAGCCAATCAATCCCGATTGAAAATCTTTGAGCAAATAGAGGCGCTTCATGTAGAAGAATCCTCCAGAGGGCATCGTTTGTGTGGGACCAATAATGGGAATGTCCAAGCTGCGGTAAGCTTTTCCTTCCCCTACAATCGGCATTGCTGCCATCTCCAGAGAAGGACACAATTGGCGCAGGGTCTGAATAACATGAGAGGTGTGGTTGTCCTCTCCGTGGCCGTTACTGATAAACAAGATTCGCTTAGAAGGCATGAATAGTCGTGAAAATTTTGTTATGGTCGTCCTTAGTCATTTGTCCTTGGTCATTTGTAATTACAAAGGACAAATACTTCGACTACGCCCTTACTTCGACGCCGCTCAGTACAAGTCGGCTGCGCCCTTCGGCTACGCTCAGGACAAGCTCAGTACAAGTCAGTACAAGTAACTAATGACTAATGACAGCAAAGAGAAAAATATTTCACAAATGATTTAGGACTGTTATATAGTTTGTTCTGGTGTCGCTACATGTTGCCCAATTTTTGGTTCTGTTCCCGCAAGCAGTCGTTCAATATTAGGGCGATGGCGCAAAATTACATATAACCCACCGGCAATTCCAAACAGAATATATGGTAATGGTTGATGCAAAATTACCATGAAAATGGAAACAGCGATCGCACCTGCAATTGAACTCAAAGAGACAATCCGCGATATCGCCACAACCACGGCAAACACACCTGCTGTTGCTAAACCTATCTGCCAACTTATTGCCAACAAAATTCCCAAGCTGATAGCAACAGATTTACCACCAGTAAAGCCCAAAAAAATTGATTTACTATGTCCCAGGATGGCAACTAACCCAGCTAAGGTTATTAACCACGATTGCCACACTTGTGCATCTACCGTTGGGGGGATATAATTTTGAATTGGGTTAAAATTGAATAACCAGTAAACTAGAGCGATCGCTAATACTCCCTTTAAGGAATCAAGTACTAAAACGAATGCTCCTGGCCCTTTTCCCAAAGTTCTTAGTACATTAGTTGCTCCAGTGGAACCTGAACCAACTTCCCGAATATCAATACCTTTTAACTGCTTCACAGCAATGTACCCAGTGGGAAAAGAACCCAATAGGTAAGCTATAACTACAATTGCCCCGCACAGAGTTAACCAAATAGCCATAATAAAATTCACGCATTCAAAATTTAAAAAAGTCAAGAGGTATTACTCTTGACTAATGACTAATGACTAATGACTAATGACTAATGACTAATGACTAATGACTAATGACTAATGACTAATGACTAATGACTAATGACTCATTTAAAAGTCATCATCATAGTTTCTCATGGTTTTGGGGTCAGGAGCAAAAGCTAACCACAGGGGAAATTGCAGCAGTGACAGACTAATTTGCTCCTCTGAATCGTCAATGATAATTAAGGGCAGTTGATTGGCTTTGGTCAATCGGTCTGCTTTCTGAGCCAGAGCATCAGACGCTTCAAATAATACCACGCCCCGGTCTGGGCCGAAATCTGGGCGACCGATTCCCAGACAATCTTGCAAGCCGCGCCGCCATTCGCCTAATCGCTCCGGTGTATTAGCTAAGACTAAAGTACGGACGCGATCGCCATACAGCTTGTGTAATATCGAAATTGCGGCTGAGGCAATCAAAATATTTTGTAAGCGGCTACCCATTGTCCGCAAACCACCCCGTCCCCCTTGGGTAAAAAACCAGTTAGAAACTCGTTCTGCGTGGATTGGTTCAAAGGTACGGCGTAGTTGCCAGGCTGGCCCATAGTAATCTGGTTTATTGCGGTATTGGTCAATTAGGCGGCGAATTTGCTTTGTAGTATCTTGAAACTGCTGTTGGGCAAATTGCGGTATTCCAGGTTGGGTTTCAACTGGTTTAGCCTCTTTTTCTTTTACAGATGGTTTTTCTCGTTCCACCACACTTGGTGTCAGTTGCAACTGCTCGGCGGCAACCGCCAAATCCTGTAAGCTACCAGTGAGATAGTCTTTAAAACCCTGCACCCGAATTGCTAAGTCTTGAGATGTCCCAGCAAAAGTGGTTCGCATCTCGTTGCGGATACGTTCTTGTCGGCGTTCTAGTTGTTCTACAGAAATTTGCAGAGTTTGTTTGCGTTGTTCTAACTGCACCAGCGATTCTTGTACAAGTCGTCCCAGTGAGGTTTGAGTTTCACCCACTTGTGCCTGAAGGTTTTTGTAAAAAGCTTGCAGCTTGGCTATTTCTTCCTTAAGAGCAGCTTCAGCGCTCTGCAACTCTGCTACTCGCTGCTCTACTTGTGCATATAATGAATGGTTTTCTGATCCCAGTGCGGTATTTTCCGCTTCCGACTGTGCTACAAACTCGCCATTTGAATTTTCTGTTAGCTCTACTGTAGAATCTACCACTTTTGCATTAGAGATGAGTGGCTCAAAAGTTGTGTAGTCCTCTGATGAGCTAATGGCTCCTGTTTCTCCCACTGACTCAACAGATGGATTGAGTGGATGTTCAACTGCATTGTTCTGTTCTTGTTTTTCTGCCAACCGCTCATCAATTGGTTCTGGGGTTTGAGATGCCTCTGAGTTCATAAACAATAGTGTAATTCCTATGATGCGAATAAATAGCTTTCAGAAATATTACAATTGACCTGCCATAAAAGTCCTGAGTTATGAGTGCTGAGTTATGAGTTTAGAGCGAAACGACTCAGCACAGATGTAACTCAGGACTAAATACGCGGACAACGTTGTTCTAAGCAAGTTTTCAAGGTATTGGGATCAAATAAAATCGGCAAAAAGTGAATACTTTTAATTTCTTTAAAGTAAAACAAAATGGGGACTCCATTCCAGAAGATCCGCCAGTTTTGCCATTCCTGGTAGGGAAAGCGCCGAATTAATTTTTCGCCTCTGTAAATATCTAAGTCGGTGGCGGTAAATTGCAAACGCAGCGTTAACGCCTGAAACATGAGAAACAAACCAAACAGCGTAAAAACAAAGCCTACCCACGGTTGTACCAACAGTAGTGGAATAGCGGCAATTACCAACACTATAGGTATATTGTAACTAGGCTTGAGTTCCACAGTTGATGTGGAGTTAGGAGCAAATGAACTGGTCACAGTCTTAAATCCTGCTTTATTTACTGGGCATCTCTCTCCTATTTTAGGAGTCAGGGGTTATGAGTTAGGAGTTAAGAGTTAGGAGTTAAGAGTTAGGAGTTAAGAGTTAGGAGTTAAGAGTTAGGAGTGAGGAGTTTTAAACAATTTGCAATTCGCAATGACGCTCGTTCGCCCTTGGCGTGCCGTAGGCAAGACTCGCTAACGCTAATGCTGCGTTCGCGGAGCGTCTCTAAGAGTTGAGAGCAATTACGTTTTGTAACGGGGATTTTAATTAGGCATCAAAACGTGCTGCCTGTCTTGCTGGGGAATTAAACCCTTAAACTTTGTTAACTCATAACTCCTAACTCCTAACTCATAACTCCTCACTCCTCACTTTTATAGCCCTAAGAATGCACTGCCAGTCCCCTGAAACATTAACCAAGAAAGAAAAAAGTTGCTAACAAATATAATTAGCAAGGCAGTCACAACAGCACTTGTGGTTGACTGTCCTACGCCTTTGGCTCCTCCTGTTGTCGTCAACCCCCAACTGCAACCAATTACGGCGATTAAAATGCCAAAACAACACGCCTTAATCATGGCGCTAATAATATCCCAGATACCAAGAAAGTTACGGGCTGAGTCTAGGAATCCTGTATCAGATAGGTTGTAGAGATTTGTCGCAATTATTAATCCCCCGAACATCCCTGTTACCAAAGACAGGAGCGTTAAAATTGGTAGCATTAAACAGCAAGCAAGGACGCGGGGGATAACTAGGTAATCGATTGGATCTGTTTTCAACATCAACATGGCATCGATTTGTTCTGTGACACGCATGGTACCAATTTCGGCTGCAAAGGCAGAACCGACTCGCCCAGCTAAAATCACTGCTGTCAACACGGGAGAGAGTTCTCGTGTCAACGCGACAGAAAGCACTCCGCCGATAATGTTTCCTGCGCCAAAGTTGATAAATTCCCGCGCCACCTGAATGGTAAACACTGCGCCAACAAAAATAGCCGTCAATAGGGCAATAAATAGAGAATCTGGCCCAACTGCTGCCATTTGTTGCAAGGTGTTGCGCCGATGGATTTTGCCCCTCAATAGGTGAACTAGTACTTGCCCACCCAGAAAAATCGCCGCCAGCAGCCGCTGACTCCATTCTCCTAAACTGGATTTGGATGTAGTCTGGTTCAATGTTCTGTAGCTAACTCAGTGACTGCCTTAAGAATAGCGGAAGTTATTGGGATAGGGAATGGGGCATTGGGCATGGGGCATGGGGCATGGGGCATTGGGCATTGGGCATTGGGCATTGGGCATTGGGCATGGGGCATGGGGCATTGGCTATTCCCCTCATCTCCCTCATCTCCCTCATCTCCCTCATCTCCCTCATCTCCCTCATCTCCCTCATCTCCCTCATCTCCCTTACTCCCCACTCCCCACGGCGCTGAATATTAACTTAAATTAAAGATGCTCTCAGAAAATGAAGCTGTTATTAAAAGTGTTGCAAGCCAATAAACAGGGCTAACTTTAGCTATAAACTTGACTGTGCAAGGGTTTTGTAGATTCAAATCATTTTTGAGATACCTACCATGTGCTGTAGCTGATAGTTGTTTATTTTAATGAAAACTTAAGATTTTTGACAGATTGGTTGGTCAGGAGCGATCGCACGTATTGTAGAAAATGACGAACTGCTATCTAGCTCTTGTCATCTCTACTTACGGAGTTTGTCTTAAATGGCTATTTTCACTAACTTTCTCCGCTCCCTACTACTGACGATCATTTTTAGTTTTGTCGCTCCCATGTTACTTGTTGGCGGCGGATTGTTCCTTTTACCCCTCATCGGTTACTTCCCCGGTTTACAAGAGTTAACTGAGGCGATCGCTACTCAGATTATGCATTTTCTCGCCACCTTTGGCAGTGGAACTCCCCTCCGGGGATTATTTGTGATTAGTTTGACCTGTAGTTTCGTCGGGGCACTGTTTGACACGTATGTTTATTATCGGTGTCAAATTTTACGAATTGATTCATAAGCAGTAGAAATAGCTTCGTCAGTTGCTCATGAGCTGTACAATATAGGGAAAAGTGATATTCCCAAAACTGAAAGTAATACTGGTTTTAAGCTAAATAGGGATTAGTGTTGCTCAATGAATTTTATTAATTAAATTGAGTGGTCGAGTTATTGATTAAATATTTATTATTCATTGAAAGCGACGGGAAACTCCATCCCCAGGTGTCTGTAGAGGGATAGTCGCCCCGTCGCTTGGGGCATAGGGCATTGGTAGCTTCTTCCCCATGCCCCATTCCCCATGCCCAAAAACTCCATCCCGCAAGTGGCGTGGAGTTTTTTATTAGTTTAGGACTTACGCATTGACAAGAAATACCAAATATGAATTAAGGTTAAAAACCATATCTTTCGTAAGGGCACAGCATTGCTGTGCCCCTACAGCATGGTCTATTTACAATCGCAGGATAATTAAGAAAAGCCTGAAAACAACCTATTTTAGGTAACGCACATCATGATGCATTTGTACAGTGCGTAAGTCCTATAGTTATTAGTTATTACTGACAACTAGTACAAATGCGCGACCCTAGTAAACCAATCCTCAAAAGGTCAAAAAGCTAGAATAGCAAGGGTTGTATAATTTTGAATTCCGCAAAACAGCTAAAATAGTCTGTGCTAACTCATCACGTTGGACGCTAAACTAGAGTTTGGCATTTTGTGTTAGCTGCAATCTTCGAGAATCTAGGACTCGTATTTGATTTTTGAAAAAAATCAGTACACCCGGAAAAGGTTTCTTGCCTACTCCCCACTCCCTACTCCCTGTCTACGCAAATAATTTCAAAAATCAAAGCGGACTGCTATATCAAATAAAACTCACTGCAAAATATAAAAATTTCCTTAAAATCCTGACGATCGCAATGCCTGCTCATGTTTCTTAACAGAGCAAAAGAGGTCGTCTGACCGTTGGGCATCTTATATTAAGTTTATTACGAGGTATGTTGACAGCTCATGATTTGGCCGTTTAAGCCCAAGTTTAAAAAACAAATTGCGCGGATTGAAATTACTGGTGCGATCGCCGGTGCTACTCGCAAACGCGTCTTAGAAGCCCTGAAAACTGTAGAAGAAAAAAAGTTTCCGGCATTATTGCTACGTATCGATAGCCCTGGCGGTACAGTCGGAGATTCCCAAGAAATCTACAGCGCCCTGAAGCGTCTGCGCGAAAAAATCAAAATCGTCGCTAGCTTTGGCAATATCTCGGCTTCTGGAGGAGTCTACATCGGCATGGGAGCCGAACACATCGTCGCTAACCCAGGTACAATTACGGGTAGCATTGGTGTGATTTTGCGTGGGAATAACTTGGAACGCTTGCTAGAAAAAATCGGTGTTTCCTTCAAGGTAATTAAGTCTGGCCCTTACAAAGACATATTGTCTTTTGATCGGCAACTGACTCAACCAGAAGAAAATATCCTGCAAGAGTTGATTGACACAAGTTATCAGCAGTTTGTCCAAACAGTAGCTGATGGTCGTTCTTTAACAGTAGAAGCTGTCAAAAGTTTCGCCGATGGCCGGATTTTTACTGGACAGCAAGCCCTAGAGTTGGGTGTTGTAGATCGCCTGGGCACAGAAGAAGATGCCCGTCGCTGGACAGCAGAACTAGTCGGTCTTGATCCAGAAAAAACTCTCTGCTATACCCTAGAAGAACGTAAACCCTTATTGAGTCGCCTTCTACCAGGGAGTCGTCAAGTTTCATCAGGAATTCGATCTGGAATTAATTGGCTCGAATTTGAAATGTCTACTAGTGGTTTACCCTTGTGGTTATATCGACCATAAATAGTAGTTGTTTGTTATTAGTCATTAGTCCTTTGTCCTTTGTTCACAATCAAATGACCAATGACCAATGACCAATGACCAATGACCAATGACCAATGACTAATTAAGGAGGATTTGGGCGTGGAGTGGCAAATGCGGGCGATTCGCGGAGCAACAACCGTTTCAGAAAATACCATTGAGGCAATGCGAGAGGTGGTGACAGAACTACTAGATGAGTTGGAAAACCGGAATCAATTCCAGCCGAGGGACATGATTAGTGTGACTTTCTCAGTTACACGCGATTTAGATGCTATTTTTCCAGCTGCGATCGCTAGAGCGCGTCCTGGTTGGGATAATGTGGCTATGTTGGATGTGCAGCAAATGCACGTCGAAGGCAGCTTACAGCGCTGCATTCGGTTCCTAGTCCACGCTTATCTGCCAGCCTCCGCCTCAATTCATCATATTTATTTACGTAAGGCCGCCAGCTTGCGTCCCGACTGGAGTTTGCCCCAGTCTTTACAAACATCACAGCCAGTAGTTAAGTCAAAAGTGTAAATTATTTATATCTAAGTAAGTCAGTACAAAAAAACAAACTATTTTCAGAGGGCTTTTACTTAAAAAGTGGCATAATTTTTTAAACTAGCAATACCTTACGTCAGGTTATGTTTAAAAAATTAGCAGCAGGAATTGGTTTTGGGATACTACTCGCTGTAAATCCTATAGCTATAGGTGAGAATAACAGTTCAAACTATCGTAGCAATCTTCTTGATAAGTCCACTAAAAAAGCAATTGATGTATCTAAAATATCCATAGGTAATATTAAGCTGGGGATGAAAGAAAAGGATATTTTCAAAAAATTGGGTAAACCGAAAACTCGAACTACAAAATATGACGATATTTGCTATGGCTCTTATATTACTACTTGGAAATACGACGGATTAGAAATTGAGGGGCTTTCAACTTATAATAATGCAAGTACAAGTGAAGTGCATCAAATTACTGCTTCTAGTTCGCTTTATCCCACTGAGAACGAGGTAAAGGTAGGCAATCGCATAAGTACGGCTCAAAAAGCATACTCTACATTTTCATCAACAATTAATAGTGAAAAAAATTTAGTATATCCAAATGATGCTTATGGTGGTTTAGTATTTTCTATCAACAAGCAGAGGAAAATTACAGAAATCAGATTATTGGCAGCATCCTGTTGACCAAATATCTTGTTAATATCACAAGTAAGTCGGCGCGAAAAAACCTTGTGTTTTTCACTCTTGAGTCATTGAAACCACTATTAAATTATTCGTTGTATTCGGTTGAAGTTCACTGGAACGTTCAGTTTGAGTAAA
>NZ_JAIVFR010000246.1 GCF_020829685.1 Nostoc sp. CHAB 5715
AAATTCTCCCGCATCTTTATTTACGACAGCTTTTACTATTGCTCCTGAATGAACTGCATTAGCACGCACTGCCAAGTTGTCGCTATCTCTATAAGAATCACCAAACTGCTCTCGATAGCTTTTGTATGCCCAAGGCGTGGAAACTTCGAGGCTGCGGTATTTCCCCAAAAGTATATATATATTATCTAAACTTGGCAGTGGAGAAAGTTGATCGCCCCTACCTGTTGCGATCGCAGTTCCACCCGCTACACAAAATGGGACATCTGAACCAAGTGTACCTGCCAACTCCTCTAATTCGGACTGAGTTAGCCCCAACTTCCACAGTAAATCTATTCCTACCAAGACAGCTGCTGCATTCGTCGAACCCCCAGCCAACCCAGCAGCGACAGGAATCTGCTTATTAACGGTAATCTCCACGCCCCCATATTTAGCAAAGGCTTCGGGAAATTGTCTCACCATTAATTCTGCTGCGCGGTATGCCAGATTACTGTTATCTGTCGGTAATTGTGGGTGGTTGCAGTGAACACGGATGCTGTCAGTGCTGATGGAACGAACATCAACTTGGTCTGCAAGACCAATACTTTGAAGTATCATGGCTAACTCGTGATAACCATCGGGACGATTACCAATGATTTCCAGATACAAGTTGATTTTGGCAGGGGCAATTAGGCTGTAGGAATGCATTTTCTGGGAATGGGGAATTGGGCATTGGGCATTGGGCATTGGGCATTGGGCATTGGGAATGGGAATTCTCCTAACTCCTAACTCCCAACTCCCAATTCCCCATTCCCAACTCATTTGCTAAAATTACCCATTGCTCAACGCCGAGGTCTTCGGCTCTAGCTTGGGGATTTATTTTTAATTGTTCCAGTAAGTGGGTCAGGCGATCGCGTTCTATAACAGATTGCAAATTATTTCGTAACATTTTGCGCTTGGCACCAAACCCCAACTTTAAGAAATTCTCTAACTGTCGAGGATTAAGTGCTGGTATTTCTATTTTTCGGGGACGCAATCGCACCACTGCTGAATCAACTTTTGGCGGTGGATGGAATGCGGCCGCTGGAACTGTGCAAATTAACTCACACTCAGCCAAATACTGTACCCGCACACTCAATGCCCCAAAGGCTTTTGATCCTGGTTTAGCATATAACCTTTCTGCGACTTCTTTTTGTACCAGCAACACTATGGAGTCAAATGGTTCAGGGTTAGGGTTGGCGATCGTACCCAGTAGTTTCTCAATGATTGGCCCTGTAATATTGTAGGGAATATTGGCTACTACCTTATTTGGCTTTTGGAAATTGGGACAGGCTCCCAGATAAGATGGTAAATCTAGAGTGAGAAAATCGCCTTGCAGCAGTAAAAAATTTTCAGTCTTACCAAGCTGCTTTGACAACAGTTGGCATAAGTCGTGGTCTATTTCAACTGCAACCAAAGATTGCACCAAGGGTAATAAACGACGAGTCAGAATCCCGGTTCCGGGGCCAATTTCCAAGATGCGATGCCTACGGCGGGCAAAGCCATCGCTTTCTGTACACTCTGCTGCTTTAATAATTGCGTCGAGCGCCTTTTCACTTTTGAGCCAATGTTGAGCAAAGACCTTACGCGGTCGGATCATCTGTATTTATTGCCTGTCTAGTTTTTAGCTTTTTCTCAAAAATTAATTATAAATTTTTTAGTCCCTCTACAGCCCTAGACTCACTGTAACGCCTATCTTCTCCTCCAAACGCTCCGTGATCATAACGGTGGTTATTATGTAAAATTCGATATAAGTATCACATAGGATGAAGTCTTAAACCGCAAGCTCCGCAATAATTATGGATGGGATGACGTGGACTCGTAGAATCTTTTTTTATATCAGCTTTCTACTTTAGCAGTTCTAAGTTTATCTCTTGCAATCCCTGCGATGTAACACACTGGATTTCGTAATTGCCTACTCTTCCACCACTTCAATCAAATCTTCAATTGATACACCAAAAGCACGGGCTATTTTTTGAACAGCAGTCAGGTCAACCATATTCATGCCAGGGTGTCGTGCGTAACTTTTCACTGTGTTGTAGTTTACCTTAGCACGTTCAGCCACCTCTTTGATTGTCCAACTTTTTTCTGCTGCAAGTTCTCTAATCTTTAGTCTAACTAGCCCCATTTTTATCTTGACAAAGGCGAGATTCCACCTTTTAATCATTAATGAGGTGGGATTCCACCTAAAACAAGATGAACAACATCAAAAGCGATCGCTCGTTCAGCCTGGAAAACTAACAGAGCGATCGCTATTCCTAACACATCCCACAAAGTGGGAGGATAAACCTATGATACCAACCTCAAAGCCAAAATCAAATAGTCATCCTTGGTGTATTATTCGGCAACTACCCAACATACAGCGCCTGGTAGTAGCTCGGTTTCGTCGTCGGAATGATGCAGATGCCTATCTACAAATTCTTCGGCGACTACTACCTGCTGCAAGTCATGTAATTGTTTTTGATTCAACAGTTATAGAAATATTAGGAGAAGGCGAAAAGTCTTTGCTTGAACAACTCGTGTAAGGTTGGCACGACGCGCATTGGTGTCAACTTAAGCTAAAAATCGCTTATCTGTTGGCTGACACGCCCGCCCTGAAATGAATTTCAGGGCTTATAGCTAAAGTCTACTAAAGTAGACTAAAAATTTTTCGGATTATTTAGTCATCTAAAGATGACTTTCGCTATTAGCAAGGAACTGAAGTTCCTTGCGGACATGGCTTTTACGTTAAGTTGACACCAATGCACGACGCGTCTCTCACCCTTCTCAACTTTGGAACAAACAGGTTGGGTAAAAGGGGGGAGAGCGCTAGTCTCGCCTCAATCCTATCAAATGTAATTGATCGCTTCACTCAACCTTCTCAACTTAGCCAAGTTCAGTAGAAAGCGATTTAAAAATGACATATTCATACACATCTGCGATCGCTATCTTCAGTTTTGAAGGCAAGCATAGGAGTCACCTTTCATACTACTTAGGTTAAAGGTTGATCACCCTCTCCCTGTCGTCCCGTCTTTGCATCTGGTCGTGGTGCAGACATGATTTGCTTTTTCTGTTCTTGTAGCCAGGTTTCAAAGAGTTCATTCAGCAGTCGCACTTTCATAAATTCATCCAGTTGTGCGGGGATAAATTTTTCCAGGCGCAAAATCACGAACCAGTCGGCGATGCGGGCAGGGGGCAATATCTGACCTGGTTGACTGCTAGATAGCATTTGCACCATTACCGGATGTAGTGCATTCAGTTCAACCGGGCCTACTAAGCCTCCAGTTTGGGCTTCTGGCCCGAGTGAATATTCACGCGCCAAGTCAGCAAAAGAGTTTTCTTTTGCCTGAATGCGGAAGTAAAGTTCTTGCGCTATTCCCACATCCTGGGTTCGCAGTAGAGAATAAATTACTTTGTCTAGTTTTGTCTTGGACTGAAAAAAGTAGGATTCCAGTTTATTACCCCAAGTAGCTTGCTTGAATTTTTCAATTTTAAGCTTACGAGTAATAATAACTTCTAGTTGTTCGGGAGTCAGCCCTTGATGTGCCATCCAAGTCTGGATGTCTTCTTCATTTTTGAACTGTTTTTCAGCGAAAAACTGCTGTTTAGCTTGGGTTACTTCCTCAGGTGTACATACTACCTTGGCAGAGTGTGAGTTTTGCTCTATCGCCTCATCGATGATTAATTCGCGCTGCAACTGTGGCAGCATTTGGTAACTTGCCAGTAAAGAAATCAGTTCACTAGCTGTGATTGTACGATTACCGATTTGGATCGCTTCAGTCATTAGCTTTCGGGCATCTTAAGAATATCTGGTCTGTCAAAGAAGCTAAACCGTAGCCCATTCACTGGGAGCTTTTGTCTTAATCTTACGGAGTTAGGGACGCTAACCTCAGTTTCGTAATAATTAAATAGTGGCTTTAACATACTTTAAAATATACAGTTTATATGAGTTTTTATCAAAGATTCTACGTAAATACGACCAGATGTGAAGAAAAGGACGAAGGCCAAATGACTAATGACACTTCTCGCCACTGCAACATAGAAGGGCGTTGTTATCAGACTGAGCTAGGGTGCTTTGAGACAACGCTCTCCTAACAAAGGTGTTTTTAGTTAACCAGAAATACTCACTCTATAGCGAGTTTCATTTGAATCTGACTTTTCCCGTTATCTTTTTGGTAGAGCGATGTCTACGATGGGCTGCACCTACGCTCACTATACTAAAGTCCTATTATGTATCCCGCAACCAAAAATTCTAACGTTTACAACGACTCTAAATAGTTCAGAAGATCCGCCATTTCTTGGGCACTAGGTTGAAATTTGGGCATTGGCGGGGTTTCGCCACTGATCACTTGGTGAATCAGTCCATATCGAGACTTGTGCTTTGAGACAGCTTGCAAACTGGGGCCTACTCGCCCATCTGCTTCCAAGCCATGACAACCAGCACAGTTAATTTGAAAGATCGCGTGTCCTTGAACTGGGTTTCCTGTTAAGGATAGAACACTCTTGACGTATGGATCGGAGGCTTGAACCAACTGAACACCCAAAAAGCCCAAAGGGACTGCTAGCAGTATAGCCAGCGTCAATAAAACGATCCGCTGAATCAAAATTTCAGGTTTGGTAATCTGGTTATCCAAAAGGTTTGCTGTGAAAGTCTAGGTGTGCTAAAAAGTTTTCATTTCCTACACATAGCTTAAAAGTTCTTGATTGTGTCTGCAAGCACAGAAGATTATTTTCTTGTGAGCAGTCGCCCTCTAAAAAGGCTGTAGGGCGCAGGATTCATACGAAATTTGGTAAAATCAAAAACAGGCAACGAATATTTAATAATTACAAAGAGGAGATTTACAGTGGTTGAACCCTTGCTATCAGGTATTGTCCTTGGTCTAGTTTTCGTCACCCTCGCTGGACTGTTTTACGCTGCCTATAAGCAATATAAGCGCCCCAATCAGTTGGGGGGGTAGGCAGTGCTGAGTTTTGTTAGCGGATAGCTATGGTTTAGCCTGTGCTGAGTTTTGAGTGGGAAAATGAGGGGGATGAGGGGGACGAAGTAAAATTTTCTCCTCCTGCTCCTTTGTCTGCCCCCTCTTTTCTCATTGGACAATTCTGTAGAAAGTAAGTGATGTGTTGCCGTAAACTTTCTCGCGGCAAATTTCCCAATCGGGAATCTCTGGCGGTGTCCAACCTTGTGAGGCATGTTCAACTGCGATTTCACCGCTAGGATCTAAAAGTTGATAGTGAGCGATCGCTTCTAATACTGGCTGGTACAATCCACTGGCATAAGGTGGATCAAAGTAAATTTTATCAAATTGCTTGCCTGATAAAGTCTTTAACTGTTGGAAAATATCTCCCCGCAATACCCGAAGTTCTTGCTCGGCATTAGCTACCTGCTGCCAATTTTGTTGGATGGTGGCACAGGCTCGGCTCGATTGTTCAATTCCCACTACTAGGCTGGCTCCTCTACACAAAGCCTCTGCACCCATTGAACCAGTACCGGCGCACAAATCTAGCCACCAACAACCTGCAATTTCTCCCTGCCAAATATTAAACACTGCTTCCCTTACCCGCGCACTAGTGGGTCTAGTTTCTTTTCCTGGTAAAGTTTTTAGCTGGCGATTACCGTAAATTCTCAGACTCATTATTCATTGGGCATGGGCCAAATAGGGTATTGGCATTAATTCAAGGTCGATGGTCATTTTCATTTATTAACAAATGACAAAGGACAAATGACAAATGACAAAATAATTAGGCAGGAATTTTTTCGCGGACTTGAGCAACAAAATTAGATAGGATTTGCAATCCGATATTAGAGGATTTTTCGGGGTGAAATTGGACTGCCATCAGGTTTTCGTGGGCGATCGCAGCTGTGACGGTTTGAGTGCCGTGGGTGATGGTTGCTGCACGGATTAACGGGTCTATTGGGTCAACATAGTAGGAATGGACAAAATACACCCAAGGATCGGACGGTAAATGCTCCCACAAAAGACTTTTTGGTTGAGTCACTTCCAGTTGATTCCAACCCATGTGAGGAATAGTGATGTCAGGTTCTGGGCGAAACCGCCGCACTTTTCCTTTGATAATTCCTAGTCCTGGTTGAGTACCTTCTGCACTTGATTCAAAGAGAATTTGCAATCCTAAACAAATTCCCAAAAAAGGTTTACCAGATGCGATCGCTTCTTTAATAGGTTGTTCCAAACCACGCGATCGCAGGTGTTGGACTGCTGGATCAAATGCTCCCACCCCCGGCAGAACTATTGCATCTGCCTGCTCTAATTCCTTTGGAGAATAAGTAACATTAGGAGTTGCTCCAGCTTTTTCTAAGCCTTTGCAGACTGAATGCAAATTTCCCATCTCGTAGTCTACGATCGCAATTACTGGCATTTACCTGCTCCTTGTAAATTTATTATGGAGGGTTTTTCTATTCTAAATAATATTTGTTATGAAGAAAAGAATTCTATTAACTTCTTTTGACATTTGGCTAAAATATCAACAGTCGAATTCTTCTGATGATTTATTACTTGAAGTTACGAAACTTGATCTGATACCAGATGACTTAAGTTTTTTACGCCAGTTACCCGTAGATGTGCAACTTGCTAGTACTCAGGTAAGGGACTTACAAATGAATCAATTCAAAATTCAAAATGACGCTCGCGGACTCGCTTGCCGCCGGCGCTAACAAAATTCAAAATTAAATACAGCCACGCCACTTGCGGGTGGGGTTTCTACCTGCCTTGGGAAATAAGGATTTTTTTTGCCCACAAGGGGCAAGGTTTTGAACCTAGCTTTTTTCATAAAAAATAATCAATCGTTTTAGTAAGCAGGGGGAGCAGGAGGAGCAATCTTATCGCAGGGGAGGAAGAATCTAAAGATCGTTTTTGTTCTCCAAATTGGATAATTTATTTTCTGGAAGTCCCTAATGGAAAAAATTAATGCAATTCAACCTGATTACATTATCTGTTGTGGCATGGGTGTAAGCCGTACATAATTAAGTGGGGAAGCAGTTGCTAAGTACAGCTTTGCGTAAAATCGTGGCGAATTGAGGGTTGAAATTTAAACGCTCCAGGGGCGCAGAGGTAAGCGCAAAGGTACGCAGAGAATTCGCTACGAATTAAATTTGGCAATACCCTGCAATGCCAATGCATCGGGTAACAATGCCAATGCATCGGGTAACAATACCAATGCATCGGGTAACAATGCCAATGCATCGGGTAACAATACCAATGCATCGGGTAACAATACCAATGCATCGGGTAACAATGCCAATGCGTCCCCTTGCATTAAAAACGCTACGATTTTACGCAAAGTTGTACTAAGTAAGTAGGCGAGAATAAATCAAATTAGATTAAGTAATGTAAAAAATCTTGAGATTATTTTGTAGTCCGTATTAAATATTAACAAACTGGCACTTTCATCAAGTTGTTAATGTCTGTATGGTGAAAGAAATATCTAAGTATATGTTGCCATTGTTACTAATTTTCCCGATTGCCCAATTAACTCCTTCTATGCCACCGCCTGAAGAAGTCGTGCAACCACAAGAAGTACGTCCTTTACCAGGACAATTGGATACAGTGCCAACTTTTAACAGCAATAGTCCAGAATTGGTGTTGAAAGAAGGAATTTTACTCTCTACTTTTCCACCAGATAGCAAAAAAGTGCCAACGGCGCATCTGAATTTTCCCTTTCGAGGACGATTTGATATTTTTGCCCACCATGTTGCTAAAGCTGAACCGCCAGAGAATTTACGTAGGCGTAGCCCGTCGGAGACATCGCTGTATCTAGGGATAATTTTGCACAACCCTGGTTCTGAAGCAGTGAAGGTGAATATTTGGCAGGCGGCGAGTTATTTGAGTCAACCGGATGCACCATTTATTCAATTACCATCCTTTAGCCAAAATCTTTTGGGTACAATTTTTGCCGGCCCAGGCGATCGCGTCATGTCTGATGTACTGAGGGGAAGGCGACAAGAGATTTTTCCCGCTCAAATTGAGATTCCACCAGGGCAAAGTCGAATGTTACTAAATTTACCAATTCCTGTGCAGGGACTGACACCACCCCTCAATGGTCGGTCTACATTGATCCGATTGCAAAGTAATGGCACTGTCTATGCAGCTAGCCTAGCCATGTTTGCACGGGTTAATCCCGATGGCAGTGAGCGATCGCCTACTTTAGAAGAAAACCATAATCGTAGTTGATTTCCAGCGAATGTATGCGTACTGGTTCTATCACTAAAAAGTTCAAGTTGTTGTTCTTTAAAGCGATTTTCCATCTCGCCACGTTTACAGTATTTTTGTGT
>NZ_JAIVFR010000247.1 GCF_020829685.1 Nostoc sp. CHAB 5715
GTGGGATCAAGATTCAACTACAGCACCCAGAAAACCGGATTATGATTCAGGTGTTTGCTGGAGTAGCGATTAGTGCGATTGCTTTATTCTTTATCTTTACGTACTTTTTGGGAATTGACCTGACCAGAGGTGCTAGATATAACTTCGTTTACTTTCCCGCGATCGTTGTTTTACTAGGGGCAAGTCTCGCAGTTTGTTGGCATCCTCCCAAGGAAATAAAAAGCATAGGTAAATGGGGAATAAACGATAAAAAAGCTGTGATGTTAATTTGGCTAATGGGATTTTTTAGTGCAGTTACAGTAATCTGCAATCTCGGCTATCAAAAATATTATCGCCCTGACCTGTTTGTGCAATTAATTCAACAAACATCTCCAACACCAGTACTGATTGCCACCACCCACAAAACTTATGTACACACTGGGGAAATGATGGGAGTAGCTAGGGAGATTAAACTTGCCAATTCACTCCAAAAACCTCTGTTTCTCCTTGCTCATCAAGACAAATACCCGAATACTTCCACCATTGCTCTGGAAAATACTTTAAATAAATTACCACGACCTTTTGACTTGTGGCTGGTAAACTTTCACGCACCCGTAGCAGAAGCCGTCAAAACATGCGTTAGGTCTGATACTCAATCAATGCCTAGCATAGATGGCTACGAATATGAACTTTATCATTGTCAATAAGCTGGGGAGTGGGGAGTGGGGAGTGGGGAGTGGGGGATGAGGGGGATGAGGGGGATGAGGGGGATGAGGGAGATGAGGGGGATGAGGGGAAGTTAGAACTCCGTTCATCCACCTCAAAGACATTCATCTCTTTCAGAACCTCAAACCTCCTCATGCCCCATGCCCCCTGCCCCATGCCCCATGCCCAATGCCCAATGCCCAATGCCCCATGCCCAATGCCCCATGCCCAATGCCCCATGCCCAATCTATATGCATCTTGTGGAAGTTCCTCAAATATCGATATCCATAGGAGACTAGAGAAAGAAGAAGAAAATATATCTGACACGTTTTCAAGCAGCGAAGGCTGTAATTAGTTAAGGAGGATTTATGCGTGCAGTACTGATGGCGGGGGGTTCGGGAACGCGGCTTCGCCCGTTAACTTGCGATCTGCCTAAACCGATGGTGCCGATCCTTAATCGACCAATTGCCGAACATATTATCAATCTCCTCAAACGACATCAAATTACAGAAGTTATTGCGACATTACATTATTTGCCTGATGTCTTGCGAGACTATTTTCTAGATGGCAGTGATTTTGGCGTTCAGATGACTTATGCCGTCGAAGAAGATCAGCCTCTGGGTACGGCAGGCTGTGTAAAAAATATTGCTGAACTTCTTGATGAAACCTTTTTAGTCATTAGCGGCGATAGTATAACAGATTTTGACCTCACGGGTGCGATCGCATTTCACAAACAAAATAAGTCGAAAGCTACTTTGATTTTGACCAGGGTTCCCAACCCGATTGAATTTGGGGTGGTGATTACCGATGAGGAAAGACGAATTCGCCGATTTTTAGAAAAACCCTCTAGTAGTGAAATTTTTTCCGATACCGTCAACACTGGTACTTACATTCTCGAACCAGAAGTTTTAGAATATCTGCCAGCAAACATTGAATCCGACTTTTCTAAAGACTTATTCCCTTTACTATTAGCAAAAGATGAGCCAATGTATGGTTACATTGCTCAAGGTTACTGGTGCGATGTTGGTCACTTAGATGCCTATCGGGAAGCTCAATATGACGCCTTAGATCGGAAGGTAAATCTCGATTGTGCCTATAAAGAAGTTTCTACTAAGTTATGGGTGGGTCAAAATACTTACATCGACCAGACGGCTGTGATTGAAACCCCAGCAGTGATTGGTGATAACTGCCGCATCGGTGCAAGAGTACAAATTGAGGCAGGAACTGTAATTGGAGATAATGTCACTATTGGCGCTGATGCGAATCTCAAACGTCCCATACTGTGGAATGGGGCATTCATTGGCGATGAAGCCCATCTTTCTGCCTGTGTAATTTCCCGTGGCGCTCGTGTAGACCGCCGCGCCCATGTATTAGAAGCTGCTGTTGTGGGTTCGCTTTCCACGGTGGGAGAAGAAGCCCAAATTAGCCCCGGCGTGCGCGTTTGGCCCAGTAAAAAGATTGAGTCAGGGGCAGTTTTAAATATTAACTTGATTTGGGGGAACATCGCCCAACGGAATTTATTCGGTCAACGTGGTGTCCAAGGATTAGCTAATATCGACATCACACCAGAATTCGCCGTGAAATTGGGATCTGCTTATGGTTCTACCTTAAAACCTGGTTCTAAGGTAACGGTTTCCCGTGACCAGCGTAATATCTCTCGGATGGTGACGCGATCGCTTATTGCTGGTTTGATGTCAGTAGGTATTGATATTCAAAACCTCGATGCTACAGCTATCCCCATTGCCCGCACGGTTATACCCACAATGTCGGTAGTTGGTGGTATCCATGTGCGGGTACACCCCGATCGCCCTGACTACATTTTGATTGAATTCATGGATGCCAAGGGCATTAATATCACCAAAGCTCTAGAAAAGAAAATTGAAGGGGCTTACTTTAAGGAAGATATGCGGCGAGCGCTAATTCATGAAATTGGCGATGTATCTTATCCCAGCCAAGTCATGGATCGCTACTGCACTGCTTTTGAGAAACTTTTGCATGTTCATACACTCCGTAACAGCCGCGCAAAAGTGGTGATTGACTATGTTTATGCAGTATCGGGGGCAGTTTTACCTCAAATGTTGGATAAATTTGGTGCTGATGCAGTGGTACTGAATGCCAGTGTCAATAAAACGGCGATGTCTGTAGCTGACCGCGAAGCACTGCTGACTCAGTTAGGTCATGTAGTCGAGGCATTGAAAGCTAACTTTGGTGTGCAAGTCACGGCTAATGGAGAACAGCTGATTTTAGTTGATGAATCAGGCTACCCAATTCGTGGGGAAACTTTAACAGCACTGATGGTAGACATGATTCTGACGGCTAACCCCAGAGGGACTGTAGTAGTGCCAGTTCATGCTTCCAGTGCTATTGAACAAGTCGCCCGCCGCCATGATGGCAGAGTGATTCGCACTAAAGCCAACCCCACAGCTTTAATGGAAGCTTGTCAGAAAAACCTAAATGTGGTAATAGGAGGTAGTGGAGATACTGGTTTTATTTTCCCGCAACTGCATCCGGGATTTGATTCCATGTTCTGTATTGCGAAGATCATTGAGATGTTGACTATACAGGAGCGATCGCTTGCTGCTGCTAGGTCAGAATTGCCCCGTGTAATTCACAAAACTTATACAATACGCTGCCCGTGGACAGCTAAGGGTGCTTTGATGCGTTACTTGGTGGAAACTCATCCAGCCCAAAACCTAGAACTCATCGATGGAGTGAAAATTTGTCAGCCCTACGATGACAGTTGGCTGTTAGTTTTACCAGATGCTAGCGAACCACTGGTGCATTTGTATGCAAATAGCAACGATCGCGATTGGGTAGATGAGACTGTGAGAAACTACCGCACTCGTGTCCAGTCGTTTGTGGAAAGACAACAAGAATATCAACCAGCCGAAGCGTAGTTTGTAATACTTCGGCTCCTTTCGACTTCGCTACCTCGACTTCGCTCGGCACAAGTCAAGGCAAGTGCGAGAGTACAAGTTCGTAATTCGTAATTCGTAATTCGTAATTTAATTACGAACTACGAATTAGCAATTACGAATTATGTTGAGGGGGTTCAAAATTATTATTGAACATTCGGACATTCTGGTAAATTTTTCTTTGCGTATTTGCAATCAAAATAAATTAAAGCTTCTCTAGTAGAGTTAAAACTCCCATCTGTGTAACGTGGGTCACTATTTGGACTTGCTTCATATAACCAAACTTTCAAATAGTAATGACTATTATCATCGGTAGACCATAATTCATAACGGTAATCACCTCCTGAACCCTGGTTATTTAAATAGTCAGCTAGTACTTTATTTGATGCAGACAACAAGCTCAATACAGTCAAAACAGGAATTACAGCTACTTTTAGTGTTTGGATGAATTTCATAAATGCACAAAAAATTTACTTTCTCTAGCTTCCTTTACCGATGTATGTTTTGAAACCAGTAATAATTCGGAATATTCTGTGAACATATATTAAGCCACTTACAAAAAGTAGGGGTGGAATGAAGGGCCGCCTTTTCGGTTTGTTTCCTGAAATACTTTACAAAATTTTACTTAAATTAAATGATAAAAAAGTTTCAATAAGTCTGGTAGGATATCTTCAGGCTTATTGATATAGATATTCATTAAGCTGATAATATATTTCAAGAAAGCAAATAGGTATCTTGGCGATCGCATCTCAACTATATATCAGGTGAAAATATGTCGAAAAAAATCGGTCTGTTCTACGGTACTCAAACTGGCAACACTGAATCTGATGCTGAAAAAATTCGGGATGAGTTTGGTGGTGATCTTGTAACATTACATCCCATTTACGAGGCGGATACTACCACCTTTGATGAGTATGACTTGCTGATTATTGGCTCTCCCACTTGGGATATTGGTCAACTTCAGAGCGATTGGGAAAGCTTTTTCCCCGATCTGGATGAAATAGATTTTAGTGGTAAGTTAGTTGCCTATTTTGGTGATGGAGACCAATATGGCTATGCCGATAACTTCCAGGATGCAATAGGAATTCTGGAAGAAAAAATTTCCCAGCGAGGCGGTAAAACTGTTGGTTACTGGCCAACTGAGGGTTATGACTTTGAGAATTCTAGAGCTTTGAGAAATGGCAAGTTTGTAGGATTAGCACTTGATGAAGGTAGTCAATCTGATTTAACAGACGAGCGAATTAAAACTTGGGTTGCTCAGTTGAAAACAGAATTTGGTTTGTAGAGATTAGGGGCGCACAGCTAGCTGTGCGCCTTTATTGAAATTGATAATTTAGAAGTTATAGGTATTTATGTCTGATTTATTTGATGTTCTGTGGTTAAATGCCAGTCCTATATTGAAGCGTTTTGATAAACCATTACTTGAATATTTATCTGGGTATATAAGCGTCGCCCAATGGGAATACCAGCAAACCAAAGATGAAGCCAGTTGCATAGATCAAGCTGTGGATTTGGTGTATGACTTTTTAAAATCGCGCCATCGCCCCGTGCATTTAGCAGGACATGGGATGGGTGGTGCGATCGCCTTAACCTTTGCGCGTCGATTTCCCGAAAAAGTGCGATCGCTCACCTTGCTAGCTGTAGCAGCTCAACCTGCAAACAATTGGCAGGCTCACTATTACTTTCAACGACAACTTTTTAGCATCAGCCGTGAGCTAGTTTTAGCAAGCAACGTTCGCAGTCTATTTGGAAATCAACCACCTCATACCACTAAAAAGTTAGTAGCTGCCTTAGATAAGGATTTAGAACAATCTCCATCATCACACTCTTTATTTAAGTTGGTTTATTTACCCAAGGGTGGAGTTTCTATGCCAATGATGGTATGTGGTAGCAAGAGCGATCCGGTAGTCAATCCACTTGCATTGCATGACTGGTTAAATTGGTTCAAGCCAGAAGATAAACTTTGGGAATGCCCAGAAGGATATCATTTTTTTCACTACTTCTATCCTCAACAGGTTGGTGAAGAGATTTTGAGTTTTTGGCAACACCATCATCCGCATCTGGTAAAAGCATCTGCACTATCTTTTAGCACTTCTACAAATTAGTGAGATACAAAAGTGGGATGCCTGACGACAAGCCTTACGGCTACGCATTTGTGAAAATTGGGGTTTAATGGGGTGCGTAGCTTGCCACCGTAGCCATCACTAATTATTTTACCACTCATTATTGATAGTTCATCCTTTCAAGCTGAATGTAATCATTCGGATAGGCGTTCTCGAAAATAAAGGCGATATAAATTACAAAGGCATTGAACTTTATTTTCTTTAAATTCAATTAAGCCCAGACTGCGTAATTTAAAACTTTGTACAGAGTCTAACTTCACAGGAATATCACTCTCAATCACTTTTTTCATCGCTGCTTTTAACAATTTATCTTCTTCCAGTAGTGAAAGATAGGGATGTAAAAAACCTCTAAATAATCCCTCGTCAGTGGGAGCAACTTTCAGAAATTGTTCTAAAGTTAAATTACCTGTGGCAATTTGATAAAGAGCAGTCCTTAATAAATAAGGATGACCATCAATCATTCCCCTTAATTGTCCGATTTGTGTATCTGACCAATTTAATTTATGTCGTTAGACTAATTCTTTTATTTGTGTGACGTTGAATTCTCCTATTTCAACAGATAAACCCACATTAAAGGGGGACTGGTTGACATTTAAGGAAACATATACTTCTTGAGAATGAGCAATTACTAAACGCAATCTTTGCCAGATTTCTTCGTTTTTACCGTTTTCATGCCAAGCTCGGAGTAGAGCAAAAAATTCTTGAGCAATTTCGGGATAAGGAAAAATTTTGTCAATATCATCTAAACCTAATACTAGGGGAGTATTAATATTTTTTAATAAATAGTCTTTTAAATAATTAGTGGAGTTAACTTGACTACTTAAGCGTCTTTTCCAAGATTGATCTATTTTATCTTCTAGCCCTAATTCATAACTCAGAGTTGCACAGAATGCCTGTAAAAAATTATTGAGATCGGTAAGATTTTCTTGACTCCATAAATTAAGAGAAACTGTGCGATAACCTTTTTGTTTACTATGCTCAAGAATGCGACTCATTAAAGAAGTTTTACCCATCTTTTGCGGCGCTTTGATGCGGATTAATGCCCCTGGTTGGAGGATGGATTGATAACATTTAATTTCTACCTCTGGACGCTCGATATAAAAGGGAGAGTTAAGAGGAACTTGACCATCAGTATTTTCAAAAATCCCTGAGGAGTTGTTCTGTTTGACTTTTGGTGTTGGTTGTTCAACAATGCCTAGATTAATTAGCAATTGTTGCTTAATAAACTGACTAACTCCCTTGTAGACTAAATTCTCTCTTGATTTTGGCTTGGTGATAGAAAGATGGTCGTCATC
Organism: Nostoc sp. CHAB 5715; assembly: GCF_020829685.1. Lineage (GTDB taxonomy): Bacteria > Cyanobacteriota > Cyanobacteriia > Cyanobacteriales > Nostocaceae > Nostoc. The sequence goes on from NZ_JAIVFR010000247.1 coordinate 7,018, forward strand.
TGTAGAGGTAGGTTGGACATCTTTGATGCCTGGGTTAGCGCTATCTGGGTCTACAACTAAAAAACCTTGAGTGGGCTTCGTTTCAAAATAAACTTTTGTAGTAATTTCCAAGTAATCAATATTTTGCCGATACCACTCATTAAGTTGACGGAGTTGGGGAATATGTGATTTCAATTCATTAACACTAACAGAGGTTCGTGCCAAAATACCAATTTTATCGACTAAGTTAGCGAGATGGGAACCAGTGTGAGGAGTGGATAGAAATACAATGCCTTTTGTCTGTTGAATAACTGTTTTTTTTTGAAAAGTCTGAGCATTACGTAGCATTTCTTTAACTAATAATCCACCCATACTATGAGCGATAAAAATTATTGGGTATTTTCCAATATCATAAACTTCTAAATATTCTTGTAAATTACTAGCTCTATCAAAGAGTGGCATTGTTGACCCTCTCCACTCAAAGGGTTCAGCCTTGTAGCCAAAAGACCAAATACCTAAATCTGGTCTTTCTTGTGCAAGCCACGTTAACCAGAAATTATCATCGTTGCGTAGTTCTTGCGGATGCCAAGTTCCTCGTGCGTGACCACCTAACCCGTGAACAAAAATTACATCCCCGCAACGCTTAGGGTTGTCACATCCCGATATTTTGATTAAACCAGTCATCTCTGCGGGTTCAGGTTTTGGGGTTTGACCAAAAAAAATGTTTAAGGGCATAGATATTATGGGGAGAATTAGAGGATGACAAATTCTTCTTATGCCACGGCCACAGCGCGACTTAAAACTAGGATACAGCGATCGCGTCACTACTCGGTGCAATAACCGCGAGTTTAAATTAACGCGTCACGAATGCCGTCAGGTGTTTCTCTATGCTCTCAAAAAGGCATTGGTTAAGTTCCAATTTAAGCTTTATGCCCTATGTATTAAGTAGTCGAACACAATTAATTACACAATGTCATTGCGAATGGAGCGAAGCGGAATGAAGCAATCCCAGTCTTGACGAGATTGCTTCGCTACACTCCGTTCCGCTCGCAATGACCAATCATCGCTGCGTAAATCCTGTACTTTTATAGAGCCAGCACAAGCGAACGATTTACCCAAAATCATGCACTGGATAAATTGGTACACGGCAATGTGTTTTAACCGAATGTTGAACCGTACAGGACATTTTTGGGAAAAACGTTATCACAGTACAGGATTTGACAAAAGTGACCATCAACGGGCATTGAATACGCTGCGGTATATTCACGCCAATCCGAAAGCGG
>NZ_JAIVFR010000248.1 GCF_020829685.1 Nostoc sp. CHAB 5715
GGGGAGATGGGGGAGCAGGGGGAGCAGGGGGAGATGGGGGAGCAGGGGGAGATGGGGGAGCAGGGGGAGCAGGGGAGGCAGGGGGAGCAGGTTTAAAGACTCATTCACGAGTATAAAAGACTCGTTGGCGAGTATCAAAGACTCATTTATGAGTATCAAAGACTCGTCGGCGAGTATAAAAGACTCATTCACGAGTATAAAAGACTCATTCATGAGTATCAAAGACTCATTCATGAGTATCAAAGACTCATTCACGAGTATCAAAGACTCATTCACGAGTATCAAAGACTCATTCACGAGTATCAAAGACTCATTCACGAGTATCAAAGACTCATTCACGAGTATCAAAGACTCATCCCCTATTCTCCATGCCCTATGCCCAATGCCCTATGCCCCATTCCCAATTTCAAGAAAACTACCCTGCATAAGGATTACCGATTCTATCCACAGAGACGTTGTAAGAAAATGGCAAACGACCTGGATTTAAGCGTGGTTCTGCTGCATAGCCAACAGGAACTAAAACAGCGATCGCTAAATCTGGATTATCCCCTGCACCAATCACTTGTTTTACCTGATCCTCAATCCAACCGTTCATAAAACAAGTGGATAATCCTAAACTTTCTGCTGCTAACACCAAATGAGTCGCGGCAATGATGGCATCTTTGATCGCATATTCGCGTCGCTTGTCACCCAGTGCCGCTTGAAATTGGGGAACAGCGGTTTTAAAGTAGTTTACCGTACCTTCATTCCATGCCCCAGTTTCGAGTCCCCGCTCTAGAATCGGAGTCAAGTCTCGTTCGCCTACGTTAGGATCGGCGGCAAAGACGAAGGTTACAGGTGCTTGGACAATTTGCTGTTGATTCCACGATGCTGCTGATAGTGCTGCCTTTTGCGCCTCATCTTGCACAAGAATAATTTGCCAGTCTTGCATATTAAAGCTGCTAGGCGCTGCCACGGTCAACTCTACCAGTTGCTTGAGCAGTTCTGGGGCGATGGGGTCTGTTTTAAAAGTTTTGATGGAACGACGTTGAGCGATCGCACTGGGTACATCTAAAGCTTGAGTTTGGGTGATGGAACTCATGAAATTCTCCTGATAGTTGAGTTATGACCAAATAATTTGTAATGACGTTCTCTACGAAACGCTAAGAGGATGTTTTAAAAGTTTTGGGCGAATATAATTCGCTACTACACAAGCTCTCGTCCACCTCCGTGGACTAACACAAAATCAAGGATTTCAAACCCACGGAGGTGGGTTTCGTCTGTGTAGACGCGATTTCCAATTGCCCAGGTGAGTAACTCGCTACCACTGCACTAACGTAATTAGGATACAAGCAAATTTATTTATTCACGAAACAAAAATAAAAATTATTCCTTGTTTCAGAACAAACGACTTGCCTACTGCACGCGCAAAGTACAGTCATAATTACGAACTTGTACTGAGCTTGTCCTGAGCTTGTCCTGAGCGTAGCCGACTTGTACGCTCGCTGCGTCGAAGTAAGGGCGTAGCCGACTTGTACTGAGCTTGTCCTGAGCGTAGCCGAAGGGCGGCGTCGAAGTAAGGGCGTAGCCGAAGTATTACGAATTACGCCTTAGCTACTGGCTCATTAGCAGGCGACCAAAATGGATAATCTGTATATCCCTTTTCATTGCCACCATAAAAGGTTGCTTGATTTGCTTCATTTAATGGTGCATTTAAAGCCAAGCGTCGGGGTAAATCTGGGTTTGATATAAATAATGTGCCAAAGGCAACTAAATCTGCTGCTTTGTTTGCCAGTACAGCATTGCCTTTTTCACGAGTATAACCACCATTGACGATGAGTGTACCTGTAAAGCGATCGCGTATATGAGTAGTGGGTACAATTATCTTGCCATGTCTGATGTCTGCTTCTGTTGCCTCATAAATATGCAGATATGCCAAATTAAATTGGTTCAACGCTTGAGCCGCATAACCGAATGTCTCCAGGGGATTGGAATCACCTATATCGTTAAAAGTCCCACTGGGAGATAAACGTACCCCTACTCGGTTAGAATCCCACACACTAGTTACTGCCTCTGTTACTTCTAACAGGAATCGGGCGCGATTCTCAATAGAACCGCCATATTTATCTGTACGTTGATTAGTGCGATCGCGCAGAAACTGATCTATTAAATAACCATTAGCTGAGTGAATTTCCACCCCATCAAACCCAGCCGCTAGAGCATTTGCCGCTCCTTGACGGTACTGTTCCACTATCTGCGGTATTTCCGAAGTTTCTAAAGCACGGGGAGTAACAAAGGGTTTTGGCCCTTCATAAGTTGCGGCTTCACCTTTAGGAGCAATGGCAGAAGGTGCTACAGGTAAAGCTCCATTTGGTTGTAAGTCTGGGTGAGAAATCCTGCCTACGTGCCATAGTTGCAGAAAAATTCTCCCTCCCTGCTGATGTACGGTATCGGTTACTAACTTCCAGCCCTCCACCTGTTCTGGTGAATGAATTCCTGGTGTAGCGGGATAGCCCTGTCCTTCAGGAGTTACCTGTGTTGCTTCAGCAATAATCAGTCCGGCGGAAGCACGTTGAACGTAATAGGTTGCATTCAGTTGGTGTGGTACGTTTCCCTGACCTGCCCTGTTTCGGGTTAAGGGTGCCATCACTATCCGGTTAGGTAGTTCCAGATTCCCTAATTGGTAAGGAGAAAATAAGTTGACATCACTAGTCATTGGTTTTATCTCCAAATTATTTTGGTCATTAGTCACTTGTACTGAGCGACTCGTGCCGAGCGGAGCCGAGGTAAGCCGAAGTATTAGTCATTGGTCACTTGTACTGCCCTTACTTCGACTAGCGAGCGTACAAGTCGACTACGCTCAGGAACCGCGACTTGTGCCGAGCTTGTCCTGAGCTTGTCCTGAGCGCAGCCGTTGGCGCAGCCTCTCGTAGAGAAGGGCGAAGCCGAGGTAAGTCGAAGTATTGGGCACTGGCCAAACAGGACATTGCTTATTTCTCCCTCATCTCCCTCATCTCCCCCATCTCCCTCATCTCCCCCATCTCCCTCATCTCCCTCATCTCCCCCATCTCCCTCATCTCCCCCACTCCCCACTCCCCACTCCCCACTCCCCACTCCCCTTCGCTTAAATTAAAGATGCTGTGCTAAGGTCTTATTCAAGGTGGTTTTTGGAACTGCCCCTACGACAGTATCGACCTGCCGACCTCCCTTAAAAACCATCAGCGTCGGAATGCTGCGAATACCATAGTGGCTGGCGACAGTAGGATTTTGATCTGTGTTCAGCTTCACAAATTTCACCTGTCCTTCGTATTCAGCAGCAACTTCATCGACGACTGGGCCCACCATCCGGCAAGGGCCGCACCACGGCGCCCAAAAGTCCACTAATACCGGAATTTCACTTTCCAAGACTTCTTGCTTGAATGTGGCTTCTGTGACATTTGTAATGGATGACATAAAATTGCCTTCCTAATTAATTCTATAATTCGATATTATCGAATAATAAAAATATATGCCACCTGATGAGATAATGCAACTATGAGATTTCTTTATCATCCAGATAGAAAAAATATTTCTTTACCGGGAGTGCTGTATGCATTGGGCGATCCAGTGCGGCTAGAGATTGTGCGACGGCTGGCTACTGAGGGGGAACAATGCTGTGCCAGTTTTGATTTTGCGATCGCTAAGTCTACTATGTCTAATCATTTTAAGATTTTGCGGGAGTCTGGGATAGTCTTTACACGTAAAGAAGGGACACAGCACATTAACATCCTGCGGCGTGAAGATTTAGAGGCGCTGTTTCCAGGGTTGCTGGATGCGATATTGAAAGCGGCTCAACCATTGCTTATGGGGCATGGGGCATTGGGCATGGGGCATGGGGCATAACTTGTTTAATCGCAGTCAGTCTGTGTTAAAATTGTGTTGTAAGTAAGAATAACTATCTACTGTTGGTGTAAATCAAGTCACGTTTGATGCACAGTAAAAAATTTTTGTCAAGGCGTAAGTCTTGAATTATCTTTTCAATTTTTCTTAGCCAAACAAAAAAAACTCAAAGGTTTTGTATGACATTTCCGAAAACTCTTAGTGCAGATCTGTCCAGTGTCAAGCCTACTATTCCTCCCGAATTTGAGGATGTAGGATTTCTTGCTCCGAATGTGGGGACTTTTATCATCACAACTTCAAACGGTACAGCCAACTTTCTTTGGCAACATCATGTGCGGGATGTGGACTTTCACAGTGAAAAGCTGGCGTTTAAGGGTATTATCCCCATTAATGGTGTCGATTTTTACTACAGCACGATATCGATTGAGAAAAAGGAAGACGGATCAGAGCAAATTGATGTGATTGTTCTCCTTTCAGTACAACCAGGAGACGTAGATGAGGGGCATAGAATTTTTTATAAACGTCAGGGAGATACTGACTTCCACTTGTGGGCAATTGATGCAAAGAAATTTGAGCTTCACACTCCCGCTCTTGGTATTAGTTCTTAACCTCCAAAAGTAGATTGCATGAGATGAAAGAATGTTTCATCATCCGAATTCCATATTGGTCAGTTGTGCTACGTCCAACTTGGATTTTACTTAAATCCCGAAATAATGCTTCATGCCCACCTTCAAATACCACTGTACGTAGGTATTTGTAGCCTTCTGTACCAACATAAGCGATAAAATCAACGTCCTTACTCCAGCGATATTCTTTCAACTCAAGTGCAAGAAGGGTTCCGCCACCGAAGTAGTTGTACTGAGCGAAGCCGAAGTAAGCAGAACCCTTCCTAAGTATGTCAGAATCGAAGCATTCAAGAATTGTGAGAATTTGATTATGGTGTTCTAACCTGAAGGTCACGTCGCTTCTCTACGAGACGCTGCGCGAACGCTCCGAATTCAAAATTCAAAATTCAAAATTCAAAATTAATAATTTCCAGAAATAAATTTAGTTGCTCTGTATAATGAGTCTGTTTCGGTCATAAACAAACTTGCAACCAGGATTTATAGCGTCTGGCCAATTCCTGAAGAAAATTGAGTTCTTCACCCTCAAGATTATTAAATAGGTTGCGATATTGCCAACCACGCTCATAGCGACTCAGCATTTCTTCTGGAGTAAACCGATAGACATCGGCTGTCTGCCAACAAATTGACTCCAGAAAAGGCAACTTTTCGGGGATACTAATAGGATTATCTTTTGGTGTTGCGGTTGTCATAATTCTTTTAATCAACCACTTTCGGCTTACTTGAATTTTAGCTTTCGCGCTTTATATTTAGCCACTGTATTTGAGTAGGACAAATCACTGGTTAAATATAAAGCCGACGATCCAAAAAATCTAGGTGCCGCTAACTATTGGGGTGTGATGCCCGTATCAAAGCAATGGCATCTGGTGCAGCAATGGGCTTGAAAGCTATAATTAGGATATAATCCATATTCGTAAAAGTGCAAAATCGCAACAAAAGCACCAATGGCAGAATTCACTATTCAAATTCCTGATGAACTAGCTCAACGTTTAGAACCTCTGCAAAATCGCTTACCCGAATTGCTTTGGCGATTACTAGACGATGTTAATCTACCAATAACCATTCAGCCTACAGTTAACTCGGAAACTACAAATATTCCAGCAGTTTATCAAGAAGTTATTGATTTTTTAATTAAGGGACCAAAACCAGAAGAAATTATTAATTTTAAAGTTTCATTTCAATCTCAAACACGCCTACAAGAATTACTAGAGAAAAATCGCTCTGCAACACTCAGTCAAATGGAATTAGCAGAATTAGATGTTTACGAGCAACTAGAGCAAATGATGATTTTATTAAAAGCACGAGCTTATTCTGCAAGTCCATAATATGACTTCTAATTCGATTTGTGTGGAACTCCGTAGGTTAGTCACCCAGAGAGCTTTAGCACGCTGTGAATATTGCCAAATCCATCAAAACTTTTCTATTTATACCCATGAAGTAGACCATATTATTGCCGTCAAACATGGGGGTGAAACTACTGCTGAGAATTTGGCACTTTCATGTTTATCATGTAATCGTCACAAAGGCTCTGATTTTGCTACTATAGACCAGCTTACTCAAGAGATTGTCCCATTGTTTAATCCCCGCCGCCTAATTTGGGATGAACATTTTTATCTTGAAAATGCCAGAATAGAAGGAAAAACTCAGATTGGTCAAGGGACTGCAAGGTTACTTCAGTTTAATGTTCCCAATCGGGTGCTTTCACGAAAAATATTGATAATTCAAGGACAATACCCGTAGATATAAGATCAAGTCCAATTTTGCTCCCAGAGCAATAGGGAATGATAATTTAGGAGGCTAATCAATAGGCTTGTTTTTATTATTAACACGTAAAGCCATATTATTTTGAAATTCAATTTTATCCCAACTATAAATTATCTGGGTTGGGGTAAACTCTTCCTTTCCAAGCGCCGCCGCGTCCTTGCCAATGACGTAGTGCTGAGTCTAGAGTCATCAGGGTATAGAGAAAAGCGATCGCGGGTAAGCTAAAAGCGAACCAGAGAGAACATTTATAAAAACGGATTGTCGGGTAGTAAGCAAAAGTCATTAATAGCCATCCTAATAAACCCGTAAATGCGATCGCCCAATTACCCCAAACTGCACCCAAGATTACACACACAGGTGGAACCAGATAAATCAAAGGCATTCCCACTAAAGTTCCCAATAGTAGTAATGGAGAATAATTCAGTTGGGTATAAGCAGTACGAGCAACCATATCCCAAATCGTCGCCAGCGAGTCATAGGGACGCAGACTTCGAGTCAGGGTACTTAATCCTAGCCAGATACGCCCTTGATTGGGCATGGGGCATGGGGCATAGGGCATGGGGCATGGGGCATAGGGCATGGGGCATGGGGCATGGTTGTTCTCCTTATCCCCTTGTCCCCTTATCCCCTTGTCCCCTTGTCCCCCACTCTTCTTAACAGCGTCAGCCAGGGCGCAATCGTCGATTAAAGCTTGGCGAATTACTTGAATACCACCGATTCGCTCTAAAGCTTCACGGGTGATCAGAATAGATCCTCCAGCGGCGGCGGCTGTGGGATTGTTTGGATTATTTACCCAGCGGAAGGGATAGAGTTTTTGGAAGAAAAAGACGAAAGCCGGAATCAAAAGTTTTTCCCAAAAGCTCTCACACCTGAGTCGCACCATTACCGAAACCATATCTAAATCTTCCTGCACAGCTTTAGCAACGAGTCGGCGGAGATTACCAGGATCGTGTTCGATATCTGCGTCGGTCAGGAAAAAATAGTCAGGTGCAAATAAACTCGCGCTGTTTATACCTTGCTCAATTGCCCAAAGTTTGCCCGACCAACCAGAAGGCAGTGAAACGCCAGAGATAATATGCAATTGCTGGGGTTTACCTACAGCGTGTGCAACTCCTTCGGCAAAATTTGCTGTCCGATCTGTGCTGCGATCGTCTACCAAAAATACGTTTAAAGAACCAGGATAGTCTTGGAGTAGGAGCGATCGCAGTGTAGTTGGTAGCAATTGGGCTTCGTTACGGGCTGGAACGACGGCACAAACCACAGGTAACGATTGTAACTGAGTTTCTGTAACCTCTAATTGCTGGTCTGTCTGCCAAAATTGTCCCCAAAAACATAGTAATACCAACCAAATTGTCAAGGATAACAGCATCAACCCGAATACAATTACATCCATGACCGTCCTTATCTCCCTATGCAAACTTCAAAATCACTATACTCCTATGGGGAAGCAAGCTACGCGCAATGGGGCGAAGCCCAGTCCAATTTCGCATCTCTACAAGGATTCTGGATAACGCATATTTACAGCTATTTTCAGGTAAATAGACCACGCGGTAGGGGTAAAGCGCAATGCTCATACGTGTCAACTTAACGTAAAAGCCATGTCCCGCAAGGAACTGAAGTTCCTTGCTAATAGCTTAAGTCATCTTTTGATGACTAAACAATCCGAAAAATTTTTAGTCTACTTCAGTAGACTTTAGCTATAAGCCCTGAAATTCATTTCTGGGCGGGCGTGGAAGCCAACAGATAAGCGATTTTTAGCTTAAGTTGACACCAATGAGCATTGCGCTTTACCCCTACGATAGATGTGGTTCAAATACATGAAAACTGCTGTAATTTCTGGAGAGGTCTAATATCATGTCCGACTTAGTACTTAGTCAAAAGCGAGCGGAGCGTGGCAATCCCAAACCTTTGCGATTGCTTCATTCCACTTCGTTGCATTCGCAATGACATATCGTAAGTGATTTGCCGAACTTGAT
>NZ_JAIVFR010000249.1 GCF_020829685.1 Nostoc sp. CHAB 5715
CTAAGCCGGAGCCATTATTTGCTGCTGCTGAGGCGTATTCATAAACTACTTGAGAAATACCGTGATAGCCAGTGTTGCTAATTCCAGATAGGGAGATGGGATAAGCCAAAGCGATCGCACTGGGAATCAAAATTAGAATTGGGTGAATCAACAGCACGACGCTGGCGAGGATGATTTCTCGCTTTTCAATTTTGCGTCCTAAAAATTCTGGGGTGCGCCCTGCCATTAGTCCGGTTAGGAACACTGTGAGAATTAAGTAAATAAATAGGTAAGCTGTTCCAGTTCCCTGTCCACCCCAGATAATCTGAATAAATAAGTTGAAGAGAGTCGAAAATGTTCCTTGCGGCATCAAAGAATCATGCATCCCATTCACAGCACCAGACATAGTAGCGGTAGTCATAACTGCCCAAAATGCTGTTTGCGCCCAACCAAATCGAACTTCTTTACCTTCTAAATTGGGTTGTTCTAATCCAAAGGCGTTATTAACAAGGGGATTACCTTGCAGTTCTCCCACGGCTGTCACTCCCACCAGAACTACAAAAATCACAAACACCATCCAGAAAAGTAACCAAGCTTGTTTGATGTTGTTGGCAAATATACCGTAGGTGTAAATCAAGGCTGCTGGTATAGAAATCATGGCGATCATTTCTATCAAGTTAGAAGCACCATTGGGATTTTCAAAAGGGTGAGCTGAGTTTACGCCAAAAAAGCCTCCGCCATTCTCGCCCAAAAGCTTGATCATTTCAAAGGATGCCACGGGGCCTCTGGCAATATATTGCGTTCCACCTTCTAAGGTTCTCAGAACCAGAGTCTCTTTTAATGTTTGTGGTACACCTGTTACAAGTAAGGCGATCGCTCCAATAATCGAAATCGGCAGCAAGATTCGCGTAATTCCACGCACAAGATCGACGTAAAAGTTCCCCAATTTTCTCCCCGTCAACCCGCGAATAAAGGCAATTCCTACGGCTAACCCGGTGGCTGCGGAGGTGAACATCAAAAAGCTTAAAGCCGCTACCTGGCTAAAATAGCTTAAAGTTGTCTCACCAGCATAATGTTGCTGGTCGGTATTGGTAACAAAGGAAATGGTTGTGTGCAGTAATACATCCCATTTGGTAACACCGAAGCCGTTAGGATTCCAGGGCAAGAGTCTCTGAAAATATAACAGGAAATACACTGAAATACCCATGATTAGGTTGCTGCAAATTACAGCCTGGATATACTGCCAACCCGTCATATCATCTTTCCTGCGGACACCCGCTAGTACGAACATACTTCGCTCTATTGGGTTCATTAAAAAATCAAGCAGTGTTCTTTCTCCTAAGAAAACACGCGCTATGTATTTACCCAGTAACGGAGTGATTGCTATGACAATACACAGCGTTAAGCCAATTTGCAAAAAACCTTGTACCATATATTTCGCGCTAAATTAAATTTAAGTCCTAGTAAGCCAATTCTTAGAAATAACAGATTTTGAGGAATTTACTATTTTCAGCTATTACTATTTTCCAGATACTTGTTCAAGTTTTTGTTAAGAATATTTAATTTTTACTCATAGACCCTGCGATCTACAGACTATAACGATTTGACCCCGATTAGTCAGAATTGCTTGACTGAGATTAGCGATCGCCCCTATATATCTCCAATCACTGCATTAGGGGTGATCGTGGCATTTTGGGAAAATTGTAGGTTAACCGCAAAGGCAATAGTCGCAAAATTGATTTGATTTCGCTTGTACCGGGTGGGTTAAAAATTAATTAAAAATTCTCTTTCGTATTAACAAGTATACAGTTCATTATATCTGTGCAAGAATGGCGATCACTGATCAAAATGACTTGCATTGAGCAATCAAATGCGAGGTGCTGAAAATAACACCTCGCAACACATACTGCTTAGTAATGGTAAAACGCTAAAGACGATTAAACAACCACAAAATTGTTTTCGGTTAGTGACAATCCAGCTGATAATTCTGCAAATTTTACTTGAGTAAACCCAGATGCGCTACCGTCAAGGTCAAAGAACAATCCACCTGTAATGTCGTTGTAGATAAATCGCTGACTGCTAGTGGTTGCAGATGTTCCGATCGTAAACTGATCCGCTTTGAGTGAAGGTGTTGACAACCCGCCACCAAAACCATCAGCTGATACCTGAATCAGGTCATTAGTGGCGTTGAAGTCATAAAGATTATCAATGCCTTCTTTGTAACTATTGAAAGCAAAGGTATCAGTATCATCCCCTCCATAGAGGCTGTCATTGCCATCGCCCCCAGAGAGTAGGTTATTGCCATATGAACCACTAGCAGTCAAGGTATCATTACCTGTACCACCGTTGAGGGTATTATTGCCTGATGATTGACTGGTGTAGTCAGTGTAACTACCTACTTGTAAGAGAGAAGAAATGTCTAGATAATCATCGCCATCGCCCCCAGAGAGCAGGTTATTGCCTGTTGAACCACTAGCATTCAAGGTATCGTTACCTGCACCACCTTTGAGGGTATTATTGCCAGATGAGAGATAGTAGAAGAAGTTGTCCTCGCTGGAAAAGACGGTTCTCACGTAGCCAGACGCGGAGAGAGAATCATTGCCATCGCCTCCAGAGAGCAGATTATTGCCTGATGAAGAGTCAACATTTAAGCTATCGTCACCAGTACCACCATTGAGGGTATTATTACCCTTTGATTTCTTGTCATCCCTAAAAGAGATGCCTATGCCGGACGCGTAGCCAGAAGCGGAGAGAAAATCATTGCCATCGCCCCCAGAGAGCAGATTATTGCCTAATGAAGAGTCAACATTCAAGTTATCGTCACCAGCACCACCATTGAGGGTGTTTTTGCCAGATGAGCTAAAGGAGCGAAGAAAATCATTGCCATTGCCTCCAGAGAGCAGATTATTACCTGATGAAGAGTCAACATTCAAGATATCGTCACCAGCGCCACCGTTGAGGGTGTTATTCCCTGCACCACCCCTTAAAAGGTCGTTGCCACTCTTGCCGTCAATGATGTCATCACCCCCCTGACCATTGATCACATCATCTGAGTTGTCAAAGCCGTTAACATTATTAGAGAGGTCATTAAGGAAGGTGACTGTGTTCTTGTTGAAGATAATATTTTGGGTAGAGTTGGCATTGAAGACATCAAAGCTGTCCGTGATGCTAGTTTGCTCATAAAACAGGATATTGCCCAAATCTACACTGGCTCCTGTAGATTTGCTGAGGTTATCTAGGTTTTCTAAGGCAAAGTTTTGCAGGGTAACTAGGCCACCATCTACCCCTGCAAAGGTGATTTCCAGATCGTTGCCATTCTGAGTCAGCAGCAGATTTTGGGCAGTCAAGCCATAGCCCTGGAATGTTAAGCCATCGCCCAAAAATATTAGGGTGTCCACTTCGGCAATGACTGCTGCTGTGGGGTTTGTTCCTTTACCTACTCCACCGAAATCGGTGATAGTGGTGATCCTATTATCACTGAAATAATAGTAATAGTAGTTGTATCTTACATCTATAACAAATTTATCCTTGCCGCCTCCACCAGTCAAGGTGTCGTAGCCAAAGGAATCTGTAATGGTATCGTTGCCTGCTCTACCGTTAATAGTGTCGTCGTCGTAGCTGCCCACTAGAGTATCATTCCCGTTGGTTCCAATGATATCTGCCATAATTTTTACCTACCTAAATCGATTTTTTCAGTAACTTCAGTTGTCAATTTGCAGTTTGTGCTGTTTGAGGGCACAAATAACTTGGTTCCTTTCAAGGTGGTGAAATTTGGAACGAAGGTTGGTTATTTCAACTTTCAAAAAGCCCAAAATCTGAGCAGAGGATTCAAGATGGTAGCGCTGAAACAACGTATCTTCGTTTGTCACCTTGAAAGGGCTAAGCTAATCAGCATTAGAGTTGCATAATCAGGGCGGGCAAGATGCCCAGCCCACAAGATATTGAGAGAATTTTGATATGCAAATTAGATGTGTTTTAGCTTAGTCCTACAGTTATACAGATTTTTAGTAAATCATAAATGACAATGTTAAGTCGATTATTGACTATGAAAGAAGCTATAAAGAAGCGTGGGGAGACGTATGGGCTAATAGCGATCGCCTTTGCTATGGTCATAGGCTTAGAATATTTGACACCACCTGAGTACGTATTTGGCTACCTTTACACAGGGACGATTTTGTTAGCAGATTCACGATTGAATCGGAGTGCTGTATTAGGGATCACTCTTGCAGCTACAGGATTAACATTATTGAATTTATTTGTTCCCGAAGGAGAAATGATTAATTCCCCAACGTTGGCAAATAGGTTGATTGCAGTATTGGCGTTGATGGTAACGGGTTGGTTAAGCGATCGCAACCACCGCAATGAAGAAGCGATCGCTTATACGCAAGCACAATTACGCTCCCAAGAACAACTAGCTACCATGCGTGAAGATTTTGTTTCTACCCTAACGCATGATTTGAAAACACCTCTATTAGGAGCAATTGAAACCCTGAAATATTTTCAAAATGAGCAATTTGGTGAAATCACGCCAATGCAAGCAAAAGTCTTACAAACAATGGCTCGTAGTCATCGGAGTACACTGCAATTAGTCCAAACGCTTTTAGATGTATACCGCAATGATGCCGAAGGGCTGAAACTACAGTTATCACCTGTTAATTTGGCAACTGTGGCAGAGGAGGTAATCGCCACCCTGACTGAACTAGCGAAAACACGTCAGGTTTATATTTCTCTCCACTATGGCGAATCAGATTTTCGCAGCTTTCTTTGGGTAAACGGCGATCCTTTGCAACTGGGGCGAGTCTTCACCAATCTCCTGAGTAATGGCATAAACCATACCCCTCGTGGCGGTAAAGTAGAAGTAGTACTTGAAAGTTATTCTAGCGATCAAGTAGTAAAAATACTCGATACTGGTTCCGGCATTACCGAAGAAGAGTTACCCCACTTGTTTGAAAGATTTTATCAAGGACATAGCGATCGCCACGTCTCAGGATCTGGACTAGGGCTTTATTTGACCAGGCAAATTATTACCGCTCATGGAGGTACAATTTGGGCAGAGAATCGCTCACCACGAGGCGCACTGTTTGGTTTCCGACTCCCTGCTTGTCCACCACCGGGGAGATGAGGAGGGGGGGCAGGGGGAGCAGGGGAGGATGAGGGAGATGGGGGAGATGGGGGAGATGGGGGAGCAGGGGAGGATGAGGGAGATGAGGAAGACAAGGCGAATAACCAATGCCCAATGCCCAATGCCCAATGCCCAATGCCCAATGCCCAATGCCCAATGCCCAATGCCCAATGCCCAATGCCCAATGCCCAATGCCCAATGACTAATGACTAATGACAAAAATCTTACTTGTTGAAGATGATGAATTGTTTCGGCTTGGTCTGCGGATGCGGTTGCAACAAGAAACCACTTTGGAGATTGTCGCAGAGGCAGAAGATGGGGAACAAGCTGTAGAATTAGCAAATCGCTATCCCCTGGATTTGGTCTTGCTAGATATAGGTTTACCGGGGATTGGCGGGATTGAAGCTTGTCGCCAAATCAAGCAGAAACACCCAAATTTACCAATTCTTGTTTTAACCTCTCGTTCTGAAAAACCCCTGATTTCGCGGTTAATTGCCGCCGGGGCCCAAGGTTACTGTCTCAAAGGTATTCCGGCTGAGTCTCTAATATTAGCAGTGCGATCGGTTGCAGCAGGGGCTTCTTGGTGGGATCAAACGGCAACAACAGAAATTAGAGCAGCTTTTGAGGGCAATTCTACTACGCTGCTGCCTGCAAAAACTGAGGAATCTTTAGAAAATCCCCTAACCAAGCGGGAGCAAGAAATTTTGGCACTCGTAGCAACTGGCAAAAGCAATCAAGAAATTGCTGAAATTCTCTACATTGCCCCTGGTACAGTGCGGGTTCATGTCCATACTATTTTGCAGAAACTAGAAGTACGCGATCGCACTCAAGCCGCAGTTTTAGCTATCCAAAAAGGATTGGTAGCACCAGAATTGTTAATTAAGTAGATTAAATATTCAAAGTTTAAAATTCAATCTTAAATACGTAGGACTTACGCATGAGTCATGGAATAACGAACCGCGAACGCGAGTGCGTCTTGTAGAGTTGGCACGAACGCGAGTGCGTCTCCAAGAGTTGGACACGTTCGCCCTTGGCGTCTCCGACAGGAGAAGGAATAAGAGTTGCAGAGAGTTTTTGCGTAAGTCCTGTACGTTTGTAGTGAGGATTTTAGTCTTCAAATATTCAAGCACACTTTGTGCTTACTACAAAAGATATAGGAGTGAAAAAGAATTGTTTTGACGTAGCATTGCTACGTCAAGACAAGGGTTCTAGATAACGCATATTTAATTTCACTCCTATGTCTAGACCTATCAATCTTTTACCCTAAGTACAGCATTTCATTAATTCGTAGCGAATTAATGAAAGGCAATACCCTGCAATGCCAATGCGTCGGCTTACAATGCCAATGCGTCGGCTTACATTGTTAATGCGTCGGCTTACATTGTTAATGCGTCGGCTTACATTGTTAATGCGTCGGCTTACAATGCCAATGCGTCGGCTTGCATTAAAAACGCTACGCTTTTAGGCAAAACTGTACTAAGAAAATCACTAGGACTTACGCATTGACAAGAAATACCATATATGGAGAAGTTTAAAAACCACATCTTTCGTAAGGACACAGCAAAGTTTAGCCCCTACAGCATGGTCTATTGACGATCGCAGGATAATTAAGAAAAGCCTGAAAACTTCCGGGAGCATCGTTAATGCACATCACGATGAATTTGTACAGTGCGTAATATCATGTTTGGATAAATACTTGTCATTGCGAGCGAAGCGAAGCAATCGCAGAGACCAAGGGAATTGCTTCGCTCCACTTCGTTGCGCTCGCAATGACGTTTTATAAGTGATCAGCCGAACATGATATAAGTCCTAATCACATAATATTTAATGGGTCTACATCAATAGTTAAACTCACAGATGAAGGACAAAGCGATCGCACTTCTTCCCAATCTGGCAATTGTGGTAATGCATCGGGGGCAAATTTAATCAATATCTGCCAGCGATAACGATTAGCTACCCGCAAAATACTTGCTGGTGCTGGGCCTAATATCTCGAATTCTTCTTCTGTACTCAAGGTTGTGGCAATTATTTGCGCCGTATTTTGCACTTGAATAGGATCGAGACTACTTAAGCGCAATAAAATTAACCGCCCATAGGGAGGATAATTGAGGGCTTGGCGTTGTTCTAATTCAGCTTGGGAGAAAGAGTGATAATCGTGCGATCGCACCGCTGCAATTACCTGATGTTCTGTAGTATAAGTTTGTACAATCACCCTCCCCGGATCGTCACCTCTACCAGCACGTCCAGCGACTTGAGTCAAGGTTTGAAATGCCCGTTCACTGGCGCGATAATCTGATAAATTGAGCAATCCATCGGCGGCGACAACTCCCACAAGTGTCACCTGTGGTAAATCCAATCCTTTGGTGAGCATTTGCGTACCTACTAATAAATCTGCTTCGCCGTTGGCAAATTGGGTGAGTAGGGTACGGTGTGAGCCTTTATTGCGGGTGGTATCGCTATCAAAACGAATCAAGCGTAACTCTGGGAACTGTCGCGTTAGTTCCTGCGTTACTCGCTGAGTACCGCTACCGAAAAATTTTAGGTAAGGGGAACTACAATCAGGGCAGAATTTGGGGTGCGATCGCGCATAGTTACAATAATGGCAGCGCAATAATTCCGGCGCTTTTTCTTCGGTGTGGTGATATGCTAACGACACGTCACAGTACGGACATTGCAACACATATCCACAACTGCGGCAAGATACAAAAGTACTGTGTCCCCGCCGATGGATAAATAAAATTCCCTGTTGTTTTCTCTCTTGCAACTGTTGCAAAGCTTCTTGCAGCGATCTACTAAATATAGAACGATTTCCCTGCTGCAACTCTTGCCGCATATCCACTATTTCCACCGGCGGTAAAGGGCGGGAGTTGATGCGTTCGGGGAGGGGGAGGTAGTGGGAGGGATGAGGGGGATGAGGAAGATGAGGGGGATGAGGAAGATGAGGGGGATGAGGAAGATGAGGGGGATGAGGAGGATATTGCTCCCTCATCTCCCCCTGCTCCCTCATCTCCCCCTGCTCCCTCATCTCCCCCTGCTCCCTCATCTCCCCCTGCTCCCTCATCTCCCCCTGCTCCCTCATCTCCCCCTGCTCCCTCATCTCCCCCT
>NZ_JAIVFR010000024.1 GCF_020829685.1 Nostoc sp. CHAB 5715
ATTAGTCATTAGTCATTAGTCATTAGTCATTAGTCATTAGTCATTAGTCATTAGTGAGCTAAGGGCGGTAGTGAAGCCTCAACTTTTGGAGAGGCTATGCCAACAAGTCCGCCAGCGTTTCAGGTAAACCCTCATGAAAACTGCTATTAATGCAGCATTGACCTTAGTATAAGGATGAATCTATAAGGGTCATTTAACAATGGACTTTGGACAAAAGACAAATGACAACTTAGTTATTGACTACTTGACCATAGAGGTCGTATGTATCAGCGTGGTGAATCGCTATTGGCACGATGGTTCCTAACTTTGCCTGGCCTTTGACATACACCAGACCATCAACCTCTGGGGAAAATCTACCTGAACGACCGATTAATTCACCACTTTCAGGATTTTCTTGCTCAATCAGGACATCGACGATTTTGCCTACTTCCTGTTGATTCTTCTTTTGAGAAATCGGTTGCTGGAGTTCCATCAGTTGGTATCGGCGATCATCCATCACTTCTTGGGGCAACTGATTTGCTAGCTTATAAGCTGGGGTTCCTTCCTCAGAGGAAAAGGTGAAGACACCAACATGATCGAATTCATGCCGCTCGACGAACTCTAGTAGATGCTCAAAATGCTCGTTTGTTTCTCCTGGAAAACCAACAATAAATGTTGTCCGCAGTACGGCTGTTGGTAGCGCCGTTTTGATGCGATCTATAATCCCATCATTTACCCGCCCTTGCCAAGGACGGTTCATGGCGCAAAGAATATCTGAATGAGAATGCTGCAAGGGTAAATCCAGATAAGGCAAGACGTTGGGTGTTTCTTGGATCGCCGCTATCACATCTGGGGTCAGTCCCGTGGGATAAGCGTAGTGCATTCTAATCCACGGTATATCTACTTTCCCCAAAGCGCGAAGTAATTCGGCTAATTTTGGCTTACCGTAAATATCTAGACCGTAATTAGTGGTGATTTGGGAAATTAGAATAATTTCCTTTACCCCTTGACTAACTAACTGCTCGGCTTCGGCGACTATAGATTCAATAGTACGCGATCGCTGGTTCCCTCGAAGATGAGGAATGATACAAAATGCACAACGATAATCACATCCTTCTGCAACTCGAAGGTAAGCTACGCCCTCGGTTGTAGTGCGATAGCGCGGTGTAGTTTCATCGGCGATGTAGGTTGGTTCGATACTAACCTGTCTAACCCGTTCGCCTTGTTCTACACGCTCAATTACATTTACAATTTTGTGATAATCGCCTGTACCAACCACCGCTACTGCTTCCGGCAACTCTTCCAAAAGTTGTTCTTGGAAATGTTGCGCCATACAGCCAGTGATTACGATTTTTTTGTTTGCCTCTGCCAGCTCTACTAAAGTTCTGACAGATTCTTGCCGGGCTGCTTCAATAAAACTACAAGTATTAACAATAACGTAATCTGCTAACTCTTCATTTGTATCTACACCGTAGCCTGCTTCTGTGAGCATTCCCAGCATGTGTTCTGTATCAATTCGGTTTTTCTCGCAGCCCAGATGAGAAATGGCAATTGTTGGCTTGTCACCCATATTTTGAAAAAGTCTTCATTTTTTTCTTTTTGTAGTCAAACATTCTGGCGCAAAATTAAGCTTTTTTGCTATCAGCATCCTCATGAAAACAGTGCAGTGGCAAATATCCACTGTCAATAACTGTCCGTGGACTCATAACCCTATCAATAAATAAAAATAGAGGTCATGTTATGATATTCCTATCAATCTGTTCCCCAGGGTAAATTGAAGTGTCTTTGGGTACATTTGACACTTGTAATCTTTTTTAACAATTCGCTTATTGGTATTTTACATTACCACAGCGTGTGCGTTGTTAATCTACCCATCGGGAAGCCGCCCAAAGGGCTTGTTGTGAGAAGTCGCTACCCTCCGGGAAATCGACGAAAGCGACTACGCCGATAAAGCAGTAATGCTAGTCTGGCGATTGGCAAGTCCTACGACTGGGCGCGGACAAGACGCCTAAACCACGGAAAGCTGCCTCGCGTCTAGTGAGTGGCAAACTCCTCTTGTAGCCAAGTTTTATCTTAACATATCTTATGGGAGGTTGAAGGCCAATTTCCCTCTTAGGAAGGAGGCAGTAAACCGACTATCATAAAACACATTTGACTAGTTAATGAAAAGTCAAGAGTCAAGGGTCATACAGTCAATAGTCAAAAAATTTTAGACTCTGGACTTTGCGAGGCGGATTAAAGACGTGGACTTATATCAATTATTTAAAACTCGCTCACCGATTATTGGCGTGGTTCACCTGCTACCACTGCCGACCTCACCTCGTTGGGGAGGTAGCCTAAAAGCGGTAATTGGCCGCGCCGAACAAGAAGCTGCCGCCCTGGCAAGTGGAGGGGTTGACGGGCTGATTGTGGAGAATTTTTTTGACGCGCCGTTTACCAAAAACCAAGTTGATCCTGTGGTTGTGAGTGCCATGACCATTGTGGTGCAAAGGATACAAAATTTGGTGACTTTGCCTGTAGGCTTAAATGTTTTGCGAAACGACGCTAAAAGTGCAATGGCGATCGCTAGTTGTGTGCAGGCGCAATTCATCCGCGTCAACGTTCTCACAGGAGTGATGGCAACCGATCAGGGATTAATTGAGGGAGAAGCCCATCAATTATTGCGCTATCGACGGGAGTTAGGCTGTGATGTTAAAATCCTGGCCGATGTGTTGGTGAAACACGCCCGTCCTTTGAGTTATCCAAATCTCACAGTCGCCGTGAAAGACACCATTGAAAGGGGTTTAGCAGACGGAGTGATTTTATCTGGTTGGGCTACTGGTAGTCCACCTAACTTAGAAGATTTGGAACTAGCTTGTGGTGCAGCATCTGGCACGCCAGTGTTCATCGGTAGTGGGGCAAATTGGGAAAATATTGATACATTAATGCAAGCAGCAGATGGTGTCATAGTTTCCAGTTCCCTAAAACGTCACGGACGTATAGAGCAACCAATTGACCCAATTCGCGTCAGTCAATTTGTCGAAGCTGTGCGTCGCAATTGGAACTCCAAAAGTGAAAGGAAATCAGCAGGACAAGTAAAATTACATTCTTAGGGAGTGGGGAGTGGGGAGTAGGGAGTAGAGGGAGCAAGCGAACAATTAATTATTATTCCCGATTCCGCAATTCCCCATTCCCCACTCCCCACTCCCCACTCCCCATTCCCTAATATTTATGATTCGCCGTCGTTCTACTCCTTGGATTCATAAATGGTCACGTCCATTGATTGCCGCGATCGCTGGATGTGGTGCGCTGATAACAGGTTATCTTGCCATAGAAAAGTTAACAGGAGGCAGTGCAGCTTGTGTGGCACAGGCTGGTGTCAAGGGCTGTAATGATGTACTTTCTAGCCCTTGGGCAACGGTTTTTGGTCAGCCATTAGCTTTGTTTGGGTTTTTGGCATACATCAGTATGGTGATATTTGCTTTGGCTCCCTTGGTATTTAACTCTGGGGAAAAGAATAGTCGCAAGCAAGTGGAAAATTGGACGTGGTTGCTGCTGCTGGCGGGTGCGATCAAGAACGAACTTCGTCAGCTACAACTGCAAAGCCTTTGCCATATTCACCTGCACGGGTGGCTTCAATGGCTGCATTCAAAGCTAGGACGTTTGTCTGTGTGGCAAAATTACCAATCAAATTCACCACTTTGGAGATTTTTTGCGAAGATTCACTGAGGCGTTTAATCTTCTTGCTGGTTTGAGCGACGGTTTCACGAATTCCTTGGATTGCTTTTACAGTTAAGTTCATTGCAGTATCGCCAGACTCTACAGTTTCATTGGCTTGTTGCACCGCTACTTGCACTAACTCGGCATTCATCACCACAGCTTGAGTAGAGTCCACCATCTCTTGAATTTCACCTAAAGCTGCGGTAATTTCCTCAGATTGTTGTTGTGCTAAATTAGTCAGTCCCGTTAGTGAAGCCTCGCTGTTACCGGAAGTTTGAGCAACTTGTTGAGCAGCCCCCTGTACCTGAAGAACGATTTGCCGCAGTGCTTGCAGGGTATTATTGTAAGCATCGGCGATCGTGCCTAGTTCGTCTTCTGTAATGGGTGCGCGTACTGTTAAATCGCCGTTGAGGGCGGGTCTAAGGGCTGTTAGGAGTTGAATAGATCGTTGTTGTAGTAACTCCTTGGCTGCCTTTTCTCGTGCTACTGCTTCTGCTAATTTGGCTGACTGCCCTTGTACTTGTTGCAAATGTTCAGTCTGTTGTAATGCTAGTCCTAACTGGTTGCCAATGCGTGCTAACAAGGTGACTTCCGATTCTTCCCAATCACGAGTTCCAGAATTTTGATAAGCTGCCAGCAATCCCCACAATTTTTCCCCAGCAAATACAGGAACAATTACATAAGCTTTAACTTCAAATTGCTCTAAAATTTCAATGTGGCAAGGAGAATGACCTACCTTATAGATGTCATTTACAACAAAGTTTTCACCCTCGACATATCGACCTCCTTGAGTTTCTTGCAAGTGGGTATCTTCCCAGACAGTTTTGATATCGGGGCCTACCAGTTTTATCCAAGTATGAGCTACTGATTCTGCTACAAATTCACCAGTCCAATTAGGATTGAAGCGATAGACTGCGACGCGATCGCATCGCAGTAATTGCCGTACTTCTTGAGTGGTTGTTTTGAAGATTTCTTGTACATCTAAAGATTGCCGAATCCGGTTACTAATCTTGGTGACAGCTTTTTCTTGTTCTGCTATCTGAGCTAGTTTGTCAGATTTCAACCGAACTAATTCCAAATAATCTATCTGTGATTTAGCTAGGCTAAATTGCAAGCTAGTCTGAACCAAAAAGTTCACTTCCCAGGTTTCCCACACACGAGGACTAGTATTTTGATAAGCTGTCAGCAAACCCCACAATTTATCCCCAAAGAATATAGGAACAATTATGTAAGCTTTGGCTTCAAACTGCTCTAAAATCTCAATATGACAAGGAGCAAGCCCTACTTCATAGATGTCATTAACAATAAAGTTTTCACCTCTGACATACCTACCTCCCTTAGTTTCTTGTAAGTAGGTATCATCCAGAACGGTTTTAATATCAGGGCCTACCAGTTTTGTCCAACCACTACCCACAGACTCAGCCACAAATTCGCCACCCCAGTCAGAGTTGAAACGATAGACTGCGACGCGATCGCATCGTAGTGATTGACGTACTTCTTGAGTGGTTGTTTTGAAGACGCTATCTACATCTAAAGATTGTCGGATGCGGCCTACTATTTTAGTAAAAGTTTTTTCTTGTTCAACGATTTGAGCTAGTTGCTCAGATTTCTTATGCACTTGTTCCAGATATTCGCCTTGTGAGATAGCCACACCAAATTGCAGCCCAATTTGAACCGCAAAGCTTTCTTCCCAAGGTTGCCAATCACGAGGCCCAGAATTTTGATAAGCTGCCAACAAGCCCCATAATTTCTCTCCAGAAAATATGGGCGCAATGATGTAAGCCTTCATTTCATATTGCTCTAAAATATCAATGTGGCATTGAGCATGACCCATTTTATAGATGTCTTTGACCACAAAGCTTTCACCCTTGGCATAACGTCCTCCTTGGGTATCTTGCAAGTGGGTATCTTCCCACACCATATAAAAATCAGGGCTAACCATTTTTACCCAGCCATTACCTACTGACTCAGCGACAAACTCGCCACTCCAGTCAGGTTTGAAGCGATAAACGCCGACGCGATCGCATTTTAGTAATTGACGTACTTCTTGAGTGGTTGTTTGAAAAAGCTTATCGACATCTGATGTTCGCAAAATTTTGTCGATGACTTTAGTTACTGATTTTTTTGCTAGTATTCGCTGTTGTTCTTCTTTTTTGAATTCAAAACTCTGCAATTTGTAGAGCAGTTCTGTTGTAATTTGAGATAATAAGCTAATTTCTACTTCTTGCCACTGCCGCGTTGATAAGCAATTATTTACTGCTATTAATCCCCATACTTTACCTTCTACTACAATCGGTAAACTCAAACTAGCTTTGATTTGAAATTTGTCTAACAGTTGCTTTTGATACGGGGTGAGTTGAATCTGACTGATATCGTCAATAACTACAGGTTGTATATAGTCTTGATTGGTATATAAACCAAAAATAATTCCCGGAATATTTTCGCCTAAAGTTGGTGTCCAACCTAGTGTTCTTGATTCTGCTAAAACATTACCTGCATCCAGGGAAGTAAACTGATAAATTAAGGCGCGATCGCAGCCAATTTTTTCTCTAATTTGCGCTACAGTAATTTTGATTAGTGTATCAAGGTCTGGCGCTTGGCGCATGTGAGTTGCGATGTCTTGCAACTGTCGCCGCCAAGTTTTAAATTCCTGAGCGATCGCGTTTAATAAAGATATTTCATTGCTAGCAATATTTATTATATTCTCGTTCGCATTCAGATTTTCTACTTCGGAGATTAGATCCTGCTTTTCATGGCTATTGTTATACAAAAATGTCATTTGATTCACCTCAAAGTTTGTTAGAGCAAGAATTTGTTATTAGGCAGGTAAAAATGAACTAGTATTTGGCTATGAAGGTTTAGGAATTGTTAAAATAATATGCCTAATCACCCATGAGCAACCTTTCAATTATGAATTTTCCACATCGGAGCTTGGATAATTGTTATGGCATCCAAATTAAAAATCATATCCTCAGAATCATTAATAAAGTATCCCTGTAAAAAAGGTGATATTTTAGGATAAAATAATTCGCTACTTGGGGGTTTCATTTGCTGAGTATCTAACCATTCAATATCTATCAGATGTCGCACCAATAGTCCCAAATACTTACCCTTGTTTTCAAGAACAATCGCCATCATTTTTGAAAGTAAATTTGCTCCTTGCGAAATTGGAGGATAACCTAACATTGCGTCTAAATCTACTAGCCAAAGCATCTCACCGCGCCAGTTATAGATACCCAAGACGCTACTAGGCATGTGAGGAATGCCACATATTTCTGGTAATGATACTTGCAAAACTTCTGTGATGTGTTGTAACGAAATTATCGCTGTATCCCTTGCTCCCAAATTAAAACTTAAAAACTTTTCCTTGGTTTCCAAAGTTATTGTTCCTTTGTGCTTGATTATTGCTCTCTAGCCACTATTTGCAGTTATTATTTTATTTTGTAGAGGTTCTATATTAGAAATATGGACTTCTAGTGTTTTGTTGATTGATTAAGTTTTTACTAATTAAGTAATCGCTTTAAAACTACTGCTAGTTCCTCTCGATCAATCGGTTTTGATAGATAACCATCAGCGCCTAACATATTACCCCAAATTTTATCTACATCACTATTTTTTGTAGAGCAAAATACCACAGGGATTTTGCTAGTGCTAGGATTATTTTTCAACTCTCGGCAAATTTCAAAGCCACTTTTACCTGGTAAAATTACGTCGAGAAATATTAGGTCTGGCTTATTTTTATCTATTTTGTCTTGAGCTTCTTCACTGCTTGTGGCGCTAATCACAGAATAACCTGCTTGTTGCAAGTAACGACTGATTATTTCCATATCTGTTAAGCCATCTTCAACAACTAAAACAGTATTCATGATAATTCCCCTTTAAAAATTTTTAAGAATGTAAACAAATTAGAGATACAAATCCTAAATGATGCGTGGACAAAGACAAGGGGTTAGGGACTAGAGACTAGCCCCTAACCCCTTGTCATAAAGAATATTTCACAACTCAAATAGGACTGCTATAAATACAAAAATTTGTATTTGTCTAATTTTGATTCAATCTTTATATATTAACCTCCGAAAAAGTACGTAATGAACAGAACTTAATATATGTTTTAGTTACGGATAACATCTTAGATTTTGGACAAAAAAATTAGGTGGGTTTAAGACCCCCACCTACTTGTCTCTTGTGAATTTGGGCTTCTTATTTATCACCCCAGTAATTTTATGTTTACTGAGGTGGAAAAGTTTATTGATTGTAAATATTTGTGTTATATAGTAATCCGCTTTGATTTTTGAAATTATTTGCGTAGGCGGGGAGTAGGGAATAGGGAGTAGGGAGTAGGGAATCAGGCTTTTCGAGGTGTACGGTGTTTATTCAAAAATCAAATAGGAATCCTATAGCTAAATTTAATCAATCGATGAAATCTAGATTTTTTTAAAACAGTAACAATTGTTGCTGATACAACCAGGCGATCGCGGTAAGATTTTGGACTTAAGCCTGATCCAACTCCAATAACTCCTTAATAATTCGTAATTTATGGTATGAAGCAACTAAGTTGAGTTATGAAGATAAAAATATGATTTTTTCTCAAACTGAAATTCAATTACATCCCAAAGACAAATGACGAACGTAAACAAATTTCAAAGACTAGTAGAACTTGCAAACGATCATGGAATTATTTGCCAGCCAACACCAGAAGAATGTTTGATTGCATCCTTGCCTGGAGACGATGATTTCTTATTAGCTTTTACTTGGTCTGGTACAATTGAGGGAGAGCCGCCAGAGCATGAATTAATTGCAATTAGTGTACAGGATATAGTCAAAGAAGTTACCGTTGCAGCTTGGCAAATTCCTTTTTATTTATTCGGAAACGTTTTAAGGCAGGCTCAGATGCTTGTCACTGCCCACAAAGATTTTTGGCGTTGCTGAATCAAGAGATGATTCTTGTATCTGGAGTTCTTAGAAATACAAGGGGCGGGCTTTTCGGCCCATCTTACAAAACCTGCAAAATCATCCTGCTTCAATACTGCTCGGGTTTTGGTGCATAGTCAGCACAATTCGCAATACTTCGGCTACGCCCTTCTCTACGAGAGGCTACGCTCAGGACAAGCTCAGTACAAGTTCGCAATACTTCAGCTACACTCAGGACAAGCTCAGTACAAGTTCGCAATTAATGTTAAACAAAGATTGCTATCTAAATCCCCGACTTTTTAAAGAAGTCGGGGATTTAGTTTTTCACAAAATCTAAAAGTATTTATTTCTAGCTTGTGTTCAAGGATAAAATTCAACTTGGGCATCGAAGTTATAAGTCAATACAGTTCAGTTAAGCATTTCTTCCTTCTCTCTGCGTCCTTGGCGTCTTGGCGGTTCGTTAAAAAAATTGACTTTTAACATAGTTTTAGCCTTAACTGAACCGTATTGAGTTATAAGTAATACTTGCAAAAACTTTACCTAAACTTTATCTTTTGATTAGATTCAATAAGCAAAATCCGCAATTACTTTCTCAAAAGCAGCTTTGACTTTCTCAAACTCCAGTTTGCTTTCTAATTTCGGTATATTCAGCAAGCAAAAGCAGCTTTGACTTTCTCAAACTCCAGTTTGCTTTCTGATTTCGGTATATTCAGCAAGCAAAAGCAGCTTTGACTTTCTCAAACTCCAGTTTGCTTTCTAATTTCGGTATATTCAGCAAGCAAAAGCAGCTTTTACTTTCTCAAACTCCAGTTTGCTTTCTAATTTCGATATATTCAGTAAGCAAAAGCAGCTTTGACTTTTTAATTTCGGTATATTTAGCAAATAGAAGGATTTTTAACTGCCTGCTACTCATTTCCGAATCAAAACGATAGCCTAAGAGAATCCAGCAACTCACATACACTACATCATGTTACCTAAACCTAAAAAGCACTGGACACCTTCAAATTGGGCAAGTTGGAAGCCATTTGGCATTGGCGAGCAGTATCCCAACAACTATTGGGAGGTATTTCGGGCAATCTGGCTATCTCGTGACAAACTACCTTATGCGTGGGATATTCTGGATAAGGGTGTCTGCGATGGTTGCGCTCTCGGAACAACCGGGATGAAGGATTGGACTTTAGATGGCATCCATCTCTGCAATGTCCGGTTGCGGCTGTTGCGGATGAATACTATGCCAGCTTTTGACCCTGTGCTATTGGAAGATGTTTCACAGTTACAAAAGCAAAAAAGTATCCAATTACGTGATTTGGGAAGACTCCCGTACCCGATGATTCGTCAACGAGGGGAAAAAGGCTTTCGCCGTGTGAGTTGGGATGAAGCTTTAGGGATAATTAGCGATCGCATTCGCACTACCACACCAGACCGCCTCAGTTTTTATGTTACCAGTCGCGGTACTGTCAACGAAACTTATTATGCTACCCAAAAAGCTGTGCGAGCAATGGGAAGCAATAATATTGATAATGCTGCCCGCATTTGCCATTCTCCCAGCACAGCAGGACTAAAAGCTGCTCTCGGTGCAGGAGCTACGACTTGTTCTTATAAAGACTGGATTGGTACTGATTTATTAGTCTTCATTGGCTCTAATGTTGCCAATAATCAGCCTGTCACCGTCAAATATCTCCATTACGCTAAAAAAGCTGGCACAAAGATTGTAGTTATTAATACTTACCGCGAACCAGGAATGGAGCGCTACTGGGTTCCCTCAATTGTAGAAAGTGCCGTTTTCGGTACAAAGTTTGCCGAAGACTTCTTCTTAATCAACATGGGCGGGGATATAGCATTTTTGAATGGCACTATTAAACATATAATTGCTAACAATTGGGTAGACCAGTCATTTATAGATTTATACACAGTTGGCTTTGCTGAACTCAAAGCATCGTTAGAAAATCAATCTTGGGAAGAATTAGAGCAGCTTTCTGGTACATCCCGCGAGTCAATGTACGCTTTTGCCAAAATGGTCAAAGAAGCGAATAAAGCCGTATTTGTTTGGAGTATGGGCATTACTCAGCATGAATGCGGTGAAGATAATGTGCGGAGTATCATTAACTTAGCTCTCACCAAAGGTTTTGTCGGTCGGGAAGGTTGCGGTTTAATGCCAATTCGCGGCCACTCTGGGGTGCAGGGTGGTGCAGAGATGGGATGTTACGCAACAGTATTTCCTGGTGGTAAACCCATCACCCCAGAAAATGCTGCCCAATTGAGTCAACATTGGGGTTTTGAAGTGCCAGCAAGTAAAGGTTTAATTGCTCCAGAAATGATTAACGCTGCATATCAGGGACAGTTAGATGTGTTGTTTTCCGTGGGCGGGAATTTTTTAGAAGTGCTGCCAGAACCAGATTATGTGGAAGCGGCGCTGAAGCAAATACCATTGCGGGTACATATAGATATTGTTCTCTCTAGCCAGATGTTGGTGGAACCTGCTGATACTGTGGTGCTTTTACCTGCGACAACTCGCTACGAAATACCAGGGGGAGTCACAGAAACTAACACCGAACGCCGGGTAATTTTCAGTCCAGAGATTTTGGGGCCGCGCATTGGAGAAGCGCGTCCTGAGTGGGAAGTGTTTTTAGAATTGGCAAGGCGGGTAAAGCCAGATTTGGCAGATAAGCTGGCTTTTGCTGACACAGCTGCTATCCGTCAAGAAATTGCTCAAGTTGTCCCTCAATATGCTGGTATTCAACACTTACAGCAAGCTGGCGATCAGTTTCAGTATGGTGGCTCACATTTGTGCTTTGGTTGGAATTTCCCTACATCGGATGGGAAGGCACACTTTGGCGTATTATTGCCACGCCAAAGAGAATTACCAGAAGGTTATTTTTTATTAGCAACGCGTCGAGGCAAACAATTTAACAGTATGGTGCAGGAACGCAAGGATGCAATTACTGGGGCGATGCGAGAGGCAGTGCTAATGAATGCTGCTGATGCGGCACTGTTGGGTTTAAAAGATAGCGATCGCGTCATTCTTAAGAATGATTTAGGCGAGTTGTTCTGTCAAGTCTACATTGCACCAATTCAGTCAGGAAACTTGCAAGTACATTGGCCAGAAGGGAATGTATTACTAGATAAAAGTAAGCGATCGCTTGAAGGTGTACCTGATTATAATGCGATCGTGCGGTTGGAAAAAGTCTGAATCAAGTCTCATTTTCCCAATTTATTTCAACCACATCTATCGTAGGGGCACAGAAAAAGCTCATACGTGTAAACTTAACGTAAAAGTGTTGTCCCGCAAGGAACTTAAGTTCCTTGCTAATAGCGAAAGTCATCTTTTAGATGACTAAATTTCTAAAAATCTTTAGTCTACTTCAGTAGACTTTAGCTATTAGCCTTGAACTTTAGTTCAAGGCGGGTAAGGAAGCCAACAGTTAAGCTATTTCTAGCTTAAGTTGACACCAATGAGCATTGCTGTGCCCCTACAACCTGATCTATTTACCTGAAAATAGCTGTAATTTTCTACTTTCAGTTATCCCCAATTCTAGAAAGTATTGGGCGTTGCTGAATTGAAATATGAATCTGGATGTAGAGACGTAGCACTGCTACGTCTCTACAAGGATTTTGGTATTATGCAAAATCATTTTCATAGATGGAATCAGCAACGCCAAGTATTGAAAGTTCTTGGACTTAACTAACCGAACGCTTGCACCACAGTCAGCATAAAATTAATCCGTTGCTCAAACTCTAGCTGTTTGATCAATGCGACAAATTCATCTGTTTCACCAGTTAGTTGATAATCGGAGGGCACTTGAATGATGCTTCCATCCTCCATTCCTTGCGCCAGCAGAAACCAAACGTCTAATTTGGTATTGGGACTTACACTATTATAGGTTTGGTTTGCACCATTAATAATGTCCCGTTGTGCTTGCAGTTGCTCTTCTTGAGACAAGTCTTGGATTTGGTCGAACACTGCTTTAGCTATAGCTTCTACGCTTTCAGGAGGTGCCGGGTTTAGCTGCTCTTTAAGATCGAGATAACCGAACCAAAGTAGGGCTAGCTGAGTATCTACATCAAAGCCTTGAAAAGTTTCTAAAGCTGGTCTTGTTGCTTCATCAACTGTGTAAGTCATAAAAAACTCCAACTAAGTTAACGCTATTTTGATTTTCTCAGTAAGTAACTGAGAAACTTTGCTTTCAGTACTTCATACAACTTAACGAACAAATGCAGTTAGATAACCCCACTTAGGGTAGGTATAACACTCACTACATAAGACAGATATAGATAACTCAAGTTGCTAGTTACAAAAATGCCTGCTTCAATGTATGAAAAGCAAAGATAAATGTTAAGACTTTAAGTAGCGTCTATGACAGTAAGCGATCGCCCGAAGAGGTTCCTGATTATAATGCGATCGTGCGTCTGGAAAAACAAACCTAGATTACGGTAAGTTTATATCACCCATCTCACCCCAAAACGTTAATGCCTACACCTGAAGAAATCGCACAGTGGGAAGCAGAACACGCTGAACAAGAAAAGCAACGTGCTGAACGCCTAGCAGCAAAATTGCGAGAATTGGGTATTGATCCAGATAGCATTTAAAGTATGTAGGCTTACTCTAAAAATCATGGAAATTCAACCAAAGAAAACCAGAAATTATTGTAATAGAGGGGAAACAAAAGAGAAAGTATATCTAAATAAATCAATTATTGATATTGGTATAGCAATGATTAGAAGTATTTTACAGCGCTTTTCAAGTAATTGAACTACACTACTCCCTACTCCCCACTCCCTAATTAATCCTAATGATGTAAGATTTTGCTACCGTCAACAGCGCAGATCGTTTAAGCTAGCTGAAAGATTCTTTGATTAGTGGCTTAAAGGCGGTAGTGTGCCTAAACATGTTCGTTTGATTTCTTTTCTAATGGTCTGTAGTTTATGGAGTATGCCAAAAGCCGCTAACGCGCAGGCATTAATACCCCATACATTGCAACTAGATGGGACAAAGTTAGAGAAGCAGGGGTTGAGCTTGGCACAGGAAGCGGCTCAACTCGCTCAGTTTCAGCAGGTTGAATTAGCTTTGCCACGAGCGCGGCTGGCTAGTCAGCTGGCTCCGCAGAATGATAAAGTGTGGTTGCTCTTAGGTGGATTGCAACTGCAAACCAAAGAGTTTGACGGGGCGATCGCTAGCTTGAAAAAAGCGCAATCTCTCAACCCCAAAAATGGTGATATTTTGTTTGCTATGGGTTCAGCTAATTTTCAGCAGAAAAATTACCAAGCAGCTGTTGTCAATTACCAAGATGGTTTGAAGTTAAAACCCAATGATCCAGAGGGTTTGTTTAATTTGGGTAATGCTTACTATCTGCTGGGTCGATTGCCAGATGCGATCGCGCAGTACGATACAGCAGTCTCTCAAGATAAAAAATTCTGGCCAGCGCTCAACAATATTGGCTTAATCAACTACGAACAGGGTAATATCCCCGAAGCAATTAAGCGATGGCAATCTGCTGTAACCCTTGATAAGCAAGCCGCAGAACCTTTATTGGCCTTAGCAGTGGCACTGTATACTAAAGGCGATCACCAACAAGGATTAAGCTTGGGAGAAGCCGCACTCCGCATCGATTCGCGCTATGCTAGTTTGGATTTCCTCAAAGAAAATCTCTGGGGCGATCGCCTACTGTCTGATACGAAAAAATTCTTAGAATTACCCCGTATTCAAGCAGCCCTACAACAACGAGAAAACTCATCATCAGCCCCTGAACAACAGCCTACTCAATAGGAGTAGGGAGTGGGGAGTGGGGAGTGGGGAGTGGGAATGAGGAAGCAAAAGAGGCACGGGGGACAAGGTGACAAGGTGACAAGAGGTGAGAACTTGTAACAAATCTTTCCCCTTGTCCCCATGCCCAATGCCCCATGCCCAATTCCCCACTCCCCACTCCCCACTCCCTACTCCCCTCTCCTATTACCACTTGCCTAACAGTGCCTTTTTATAGTACATATATACTAAAATATACAGGAACTAGTCGCCCAAAAACGTTTGCGGGCGAGTATTCCTGAAAGAAGTCGTCAATTCTCAGTGGTCGTCTGTGGGTAGAAGTGCGATGATTTGGTCAACAAACTGTTGATGGTCAACAATTGGCTTAGAAATGTAACCATCAGCACCGCTTTGCTTGAGAAAGTTTTCGCGATCGCCTTCCATAGCATGTGCCGTCACCAAAATAACGGGTAAGTTTGCTGTTTTTGGATCAGATTTTAACATTTGTGTAATTTTGATTCCATCAACAGATTTACCTTGGTAAAC
This sequence comes from Nostoc sp. CHAB 5715, assembly GCF_020829685.1. Classification (GTDB taxonomy): domain Bacteria; phylum Cyanobacteriota; class Cyanobacteriia; order Cyanobacteriales; family Nostocaceae; genus Nostoc. Next base: position 14,876 of record NZ_JAIVFR010000024.1, read on the forward strand.
GCTTCTAGACAGAGAAACATCCATCAAAATCAGGTCGGCTTCTCCTGATTGGGCAATTTTTATTACTTCTTCAACATTTTCAGTGTGTTTCACACCCAAGCCGCCACGCTTGGACAAAATTTTGGAAAAAACACGAGCATTAATTAGATCGTCTTCGACAATTAAAACAGTTTTCATGAGATTTTTAGTTATAGACGTAGAGGTAAGGCGATTAGGCAATTCAAAATTTAAAATGAGAAAATGCAGTCATGGTAAGTATCCTGGCTATGGAGTCTATACAAATTACAGCAGTTTTCATGTATTTGAACCACATCTATCGTAGGGGTACAAGCCAGCTCATACGTGTCAACTTAACGTAAAAGCCATGTCCCGCAAGGAACTGAAGTTCCTTGCTAATAGCGAAAGTCATCTGAAGATGACTAAATATAGCCAAAAATCTTTAGTCTACTTCAGTAGACTTTAGCTATTAGCCTTGAACTTTAGTTCGAGGCGGGCGTGGAAACCAACAGATAAGCGATTTTTAGCTTAAGTTGACACCAATGAGCATTGCTAAACCCCTACCGCGTGGTCTATTTACTTGAAAATAGCTGTAATGCAAGTCGTAATGTCCACAAGGCTGTTCCCGAGCGCCCTGGTAAAACTGAACCACGAGTCCTTTTACGTCGCCCCAAAATTTATCCCTTGATGACCAAACCCCAGCATGAATTACGAAATCTTTTGCAAACTGCTTAAGCCACAAGTGTTTCAGCTTTTCTTAGTGCCATTCGCTTTGTCTCCCCTCCCTAAGGCATCGGGAAGGGGCTGGGGGTGGGGTGCAATGACTAGGAAGTTTAGTCTGGGAAAGCTAAACCAGTCATCGGGTCACGAATATACAACCCTAGCGTGAGACTACGCATCGCTTCATCCCAAACGGGTATTAGTTGTTCTGCTTGATCTGCCCAATAATCGAATGTAATCAAGCACTGAATATTCGACCCCAAAGCAATGCAAGTCCGCGAAAAAGCTTCGCGTGGTTCTTCCTGAGTGTCAATGAACTTCATCTCTGTCCAGACAATTTTGGCGGTTTGGCGCTTGACGGTAATAATTTCTCCCTTAGCAATGATGTTGCGGCTGTCGTTTTCCAGGACTTTCTTCAAGGTAGATTTTAGCGGAAACTGGCTCCAATCATTGGGTGGCAGAGGATTGAAAGATACTTCCAGACAGCAATCATCGTTAGGGGGTTTTTTATCGAGGAACTTGAAGGATTTGTCTTGTGGCTCAAAAACCCAATCCTGGGGAACATTGAAGCGAACAGCCCCGCGATTCGCAACAAATATTTTATAGCCTGATGGAGATTCCCAACGATGATCAGGCTTTAGTTCAAGAGTTTCTTTAATCCACTGGAGATTGCTTTTTTTACGCTTTGCCATAGTGTTTTTGCCAATCTGCTGAAGAGGGCGTAGGCGTTAGCCCGTCGTAGACATCGCCTAATTTGGGTCGTAGACAATCATCAACTTTGTTAATGTTATCAAATTGCTAGTATTTAGTAGCGCTCTTTTATTACTCTTACCAAATAAAAATTAGAAATCTTGATTTTCATTCATCGGCTTTATAAATCTATAAGGGGAGCATCCCACTTTTTTACATGTCATTGCAAAATAAAAACTGGGATGCACCCTCTATAAGTAAGTTAGGGAGCCACAGTCAACCCCGCAGCTAAGGTTCTCCTTCAGCAACGGACTGGCGTTGAAAGTTTGGGGAACCCCTAACAAGCGAAGGATTCCACTCAGGATATTTTTTTGAACCAGCAAGCGATCGCTAAAAACCTATTTGGCAATTTTAACGGTAAAACTCAACCTTATGATTAAAGTTTCAGCTTTCAGCATTAAAATCTTAGCAGCAGTGTTCATGGTTATGATGATAATTTGTGTCTAATAAATCGCGGATAACCCAACTGCTTGTGGCAGTAATACAAATTAATGATACTAGGATAATCACCTGTAGTACCACAAAATCTTGGTTGTTTATACTAGACCTAAC
>NZ_JAIVFR010000250.1 GCF_020829685.1 Nostoc sp. CHAB 5715
GGTGGTGCAAGACTCATAACTCCTTTTAACAAAGATTTACTGGTACGTGCAGCAGATTATTTCGGTAATCCCCAAGGCGACAATAGCACAGACCTGCAAAAAGCAATTTATAGTGTCCGCGCTGATAGATTAGAAATTTATGAAATTCGTAACTTATGTTTGCTAGATGGCAACAACAGCCTTAACAATGATAAATTTATACAATGCGGGGCTGGACAAACATCTGATAGCTTTATCAGATGAGTAGGTGGGGAGTGGGGAGTAGGGAGTGGGGAGTGGGGAGTGGGGAATCAGCCTTTTCGAGTTGAGGGCTTTTTTAAAAAATCAAATAAGACCTATAGATTTCTAATTCACTAATTCAATTTATATATAGGACTAATATTTGATTTCTGAAAAAGCTCGGTACAATTCAAAAAGCCTAATTCCCTACTCCCTACTCCCTACTCCCCACTCCCCGCCTACGTAGATAATTTCAAAAATCAAATACGATTCCTATAATTATTAATGCAATTACTCAAACCAGAAAATAGGAAAAATAACCCATTGCCACTGTTAGCAGTAGGAACATTTGGGTTACATGTATTTACCTTGCTTTTACTACTATTTCACGAGTCTATGTTACAACAATTAGCCCGACAACTCACACCTCAAAGTTTAGTGCAACTTGTTGATGGTCGCACTATAACCGTAGACCCCCAACCAAATTTAGAGCGACAGCCAGAGGCTATTCGGCGGTTTGTGGGTGAAACTATGAGCTTAATGCTTACCTCGTCAGAACAACAGCCGCCAACGCAAGTCTGGGAAATTACTTCCCAACTGGTAGCTGATAATTTTAAAGAAAAACTTAAGTCAGAAATTACCAATTTAAATCCAGATAGCCAATTTGAAAATGTTAATAGAGGAGCAGAGAATGTATTAGTAATCCAAAAAATATCTCAACCTATAGAAATAGGTAAAGGTAATGGACTGTGGAAAGTTGAGATGTTTGCTAATCAACTAGTTTTTAGCGGTTATGACAGGTTGGGAAAATCAACTTCGTTTAATAAACAAATTTTAGTTAGAGCAATAGATGAACCCGCAACTTCCCTACCAAATGCAGCACTACCATTACAGTTCGCAGCTTACCGCCTTGGTGAAGCCAGACTAGAAATTTATAATGTATGTGATATCAAAGATAAAAATTGTTCTGGAAATCCCAACCAAGCTTTACCATGACTAAATACTCAATTCCTGCGGAAACACCTGATCAAAATGAATTTACTCTAACCACCGAAGATCCCCAACCAGAAGTAGAATCTTCAGACTGGGAATCAGATATGTCAAGGCGGTTTGACCTTGAAGAATCTTCTACCGATACCCAAGGATCAGAAGACTCTGCAACGCCGCAAGAGTCGCTATCTCTTCCACAAGAAGTTCAGACAAAGCAACCCCTCTCATCTAATCCCTTTGCAAAGTTAGGCTTGGTAGGGGCCGCCACCTTTGCGATCGTTTTGGTGGGTGGTGTGTTTTTGTCCCAGTTGATGAGTACCAGTTCAAAGCCAAAAGAAATTGTTTCTCCACAAGTGCCTGAGCAGCCAACTGATGAATCTACCTCTCAACAGCTAGAAGGTGAAGTAGATACTCTGAAAACGAAATTAGCCCTGACTGAACAAGCCCAGATGGTGAAAGCCGCCCAACAACAACTCAGAACTGCCAAATCAACGCCGACAGTAGTCTTAAAAGAACCGTCAGTATCTTCCAGAGGCACAGAAAGAGCGATCCCAACACCCCCACCACCAACACCTTATGTACCTCGGACAGTGACAGTTGAGCGCATCGTTAGAGTACCTGCTTCTCAACCTGTGCGATCGCCCCAACTACCAGTTGTGAAGCCAAACACTCAACCTCAACCTCAGACTGTAGCCAATATAACTCGACCATCTCCACCAAGCCCACCACCAGGCCCATTTGAAGAGTGGAGAAGGTTAGCAAAGTTAGGTAGCTACGGTCAAATAGATGCTACCAGTCAAGCTACTAACATCGCACCTGCTCCTGAACCTGCAAACAATCCGCAGCCGCAAGAACAGACACCACCACCGGAAACTCCTGCTCCTGCGGTGAGTCAAGCGCAACCTCTGGGACAAAAATCCTTAGGAGTAGGGACTAGTGCCAAAGCTGTATTAGCAACAGCGATATTTGGTGAAACTACTACTAGAGGAGGCGGTGGTGATGAAACAAGCGAAGCGAAAAACGTATTTGTGATCCGATTAAAAGAAGCACTAAAATCTACCGATGGTGCGATCGCTTTCCCTGCAAACACCGAATTCCTAGCTGAAATTCGTTCCATTAACGAACAAGGTCTTTTGCAGATGAACGTAACTAAAGTTATCTCGCAAAATAATGGCAACCCTACCGAACAAAGCTTACCTAACAATGCAATGATTATTCGCGGTACTCAAGGTAAACCTTTAGTAGCAAATAAATATCCCGGTCAAAGTTCGTCCGTAGCATCAATGGATGCAGGACTATTCGTTTTAGGAGGTCTTGGTAAAGCGGCAGAGTTAGTAAATCGCCCTGATACCAAAGTTCTGCCTTTATATGGCGGTAACCTCAGCAACATCGACTCTAACGGCAATCCTATCGAGAACGGCAACAACCGCAACGGCTACATTAGTGGTTATACTACTATCACTGAGAACAGACGCAACCTTTTAGCTGGGGTTGCAGAAGGTGGTTTCACCTCTGTAGTACCCCAAATTGCCCAACGTAATCAACAGGCGATCGCCCAAATGTCACAACCAACTAATATTTGGTTTATGCAAGCTGGCACAAATGTTGAACTATACGTAAATCAACCAATCTAGTTTTAAAAGATAGGATTTATAAGTGGTTACGCAAAATTATTTATGTCATTGCGAGCGAAATGAAATGTAGCGTTCGCGTAGCGTCTCGAAGAGAAGCAATCTCCAAACCGCAAGCAAATTGCTACCCTACCCTTCGGGAACGGCAAAGCCGAACGGGAAGGCTCCGCCTACATTTCGCTTTGCTTCCGCAATGACAAATGTATATTTAATTTTGCATTAGTACTTACCAATTTTAGATTTTTGATTGAGTAATGGTAATTGGTAATTAGTTTTCTTTCTATCTTTCCCATATTATCTTGTTCTATCTACCAATCTCCCCATTTGCAACCATGAAAAATAATCCTAACTTGTCAGGAAATACCCAAGGTAATTCTTATTTCCTACCTATAGCTTCCTTAATTTTCTCGGTTGCTATGTTCTTGTTGGTAGGTCGCGCTGGTGCTAATAACGCTGTTCTGCGTTCTATATTTTCCTGTCAAGCACAGGGTTTAGGAGGAGCAATACCTACGATCGACGTTTGGTATCAACAAGGAACAAACTTAAGCTTTATTCCGGCTGGAGAAGTAATTAAAAAAGTTTGGTTAAACGATCCATCACAGGTAACTATAGACTTTGATGGGCCAGTGTGTATGCAGTTTGGCCAAGACTCTAATAGTAGTGGAGGAGATTGTAAAAACTCCGCAGCGAATGTAATTCAACTCAGACGAATTCAAAAACTGAATATTCCTGGGCTTCCTCCCACTAACAATACACTTTTAACAGTTGTTACCCAAGGACAAGGTAGAAATAGGTTGTATACTTTTCGAGTCATATATAAAACAGATAACCCTGAGTATCACACTTTAGCAGTTTTTGCCGATCCTTCTGGTCAGGAAGGAGCTTGTGCTAGAGTTCCACAATAAATTTCTAGCAAAAGTACCCGACAGCGAAGACAACTGAAGTTTACCTCCACAAAAAGCGCTGATGCCTACGTATGTCTGCATTATGGCTGATCAAAAGCCTTACTCTAATATCAAGTCTGGGTAATTAGTTATGATTCCCACAGTCATAGCACCCCACCCCCAGCCCCTCCCCTTGCCAAGGGGAGGGGAAACAAAGCGTAGCTTTGGCGGGGTGGGGTTCTTCGGGTTTAATAAGCAATCAAGTGGACATGATATCACTTGCTTCGTTGCTATCCCGCTTGGGAATAAATTCCAAAGCTAATAGTTAAAGTCCTCTTAAGAGGACTAAATATAAGATTTTAAGCGATGTAAATGGCTGGACTTTGTAAAAGCGAAAATTTCAGTCCACTTAAGTGGACTTGAGCTATTAGCCCAGAACTTAAGTTCTGGGCGGGATGTGGGTCAGTGCTACACTTTGACTGTTACAAAAAAAATGTTGATAATTACAAGCCTTTTTAAGGAGAGCCAGCGCGGTCTTAACAAAATTTCAATCCAATTGAAAAACGCTATAACTCAACTGATTTAACTGACTCAGGCATTTTCAGCCTATATGTTCATAAATCTTCAGATAAAAACTAACCACAAATTCCAAATCTGTGTAAATATAAAGAAAAGCTTAAGAGGTTACAGACTCATGGTGACAGCGAAAATGATGCAACAGCTTTGGGCTGTAATCGAGTCTACCCAGGTCAGCACCCTGCTCCAGTTTGACGATGCTGCTTTAGTACAAGTGCTTCTCCAGCAGTTAAAAGCGAAGCAGGTTATTGATCCCCAGGCAGATAGCAGCCTTAATACTTACATAACATCTAAACTGCCCCTGATTCGTGATACGGCTGAAGGTCGATTATCCTTCGGTCAAGGTGGCAATCATTAGCACTATAAATTAAATGATTCCTCACTGCCAAGCATACGCTCAGAGTTCAAACAGTTGAATATTATGAATAACTGGCTAGTAATTGCCCTAGTAGCTTATCTAATTGGAGCAGCGATTGAAGGGGTGACTACAGCCAGTCAGCTGTCTCATTCAGTGCCAGAATTAGCTAAAAGCACACAAGCTCACCCTTCAGATTCTGCCACTGAGTCTAATTCCACTTGGCGAGTTGTGGCCGCGATCGCCTCAGTAAGTATATGTGGAGCTTTTTTGTGGCCTTGCCGCCTTTTCCACCGTTTAATTAAAGGCAAGGTTAATTCGTAAGCTTAACCCTCATCTGTAGAGTAAAACTGTTGGGCATAAAAACGAGCATAGCGTCCTTCCTGAGACAGGAGGGAGGTGTGAGTACCAGCTTCAACCAACTGTCCTTGTTCTAGTACGAGAATGCAGTCAGCCCTACGAACGGTGCTTAAGCGATGGGCGATAATAAACACAGTACGGTTTTGCATGACTCGCTTGATCGCTTCTTGAACTAGTGCTTCTGACTCCGAATCTAAGGCAGAAGTAGCTTCATCCAAGATGAGAATTCGAGGATCGTTGACGATCGCTCTAGCGATCGCTATCTTTGGCAAAGGTTTGTTACCTGTTGCAGTCATTGGCCTTGTAGCTATAGTTTCTGCTATCCAAGTCGTTCAAGATTTATATCAGAGTCGTCCCACTACCCGCTTGGTTAACCCAGAAATCTAGCTCATAGCGTAGTAGTAGCACATATCTGTGCGCTACTACTATGTATCCACGCAATTTACAGCGCTTTTCAAGTAATTGAACTACACCACTCCCTACTCCCCATCTCATCTGTGGTCTAAATACCTGAAAAATGCTGTAAATCTAAGGATTTATCTGTAAGGCATCTATCCTATGGAGGATTTTAAATAAAAAATCAATAAATATTCATATAGTTATTTAAAGATTATGTAATTTCAGTATTCAAACCTGACCTTGTAAAGCTGAGAACTCAACACATTGCCGTCTATCGGAGGTGATAGAACCAAAGCAGGAATGTCATCATTAGGAGATGTACCTTTGGGCAGTGAAGTCAAGTAGGTGAAATATTTATTAATATTATTAATAGGAAGTGTAAATTTCAGCGTCAGGAGTCAGAAAAAATTCTTAATGGCAGGTATTTCGCATCAATCATCAAATTTTTCAGCAATAGAACAGAAGATCATGAAAGATCAAGAACCATCAGACTCTAAGGAATTCGTCGGAAATCTCAAGAATGGAATCTGGCTGTTTGGATTGTCATCCTGGGTATTTGGCATTACCGATCGCAGCATTGCTTCATTTGCGGATGGCTATCTATCTGCTTTGGATTTAACGCAAATATTCACAGCAGCTACCTTCTTTGTGGCGTGGCTATTTTTGAAACCGACATCCAGAGTTTAAGATCGGCGACTGGTTGAGTATTCAGTCACTCTTAACGCTAGTCTTATAAAGATTTTGGAAAGTTATCTATATTGATCGCCATAAGGGATGCTACACAGAAAGCATAGATTCTTTTGCATTGATCGCAATCAGGGTAATTCGTAAAATCTTTGAATTACCCGTGCTACCTATTCAAGACATGCTATACACAATCGCACTATAAGCGCGTAAGTTGCTATTGGATTTTGCTCCATCCTACCTCTACATCCAATGAAATTGTAGTTGTATTGTATCTTTTGCCTTTTGAAGTCAGAGTTATAGCTTTTTTATTTTGGTGTATCTAGAAAAATTTTTCTAATTTTGCGGAATTGATTATGCTCAGGTGGTAGTCTATATCAGACTAGCGATTTATACTGAAACTCTATAACGAAACCTTCGGGGTATATAACCCCATATTAAAAGCCCGGTCTTCATGACTGGGCTTTTTTAACAATTACGAGTTAGGAATTGTTCTTAACTTCTAACTACTCATTAAATTAGGCAAAGGCAGCAGTTGTCACATCGTTATTCGACAGAATTTCTTGCAACTCTTCAGCATCTACCGTTTCTTTATCAACTAGCATTTGCGCTATCTCATCTAAAATGTGGCGGTTACGCACCAACACTTCTTTAGCGCGTGTATAGGCTACATCCACAAGTTTACGGACTTCTTCATCGATAGCGGCGGCGGTTTCTTCAGAGAAATCACGCTCTGACATGATATCTCGTCCCAGGAACATGTTACCTTGTTGACGACCAAGGGCGACTGGGCCTAAGCGATCGCTCATGCCAAATCTGGTGATCATCTGACGCGCAACCCGTGCTACTTGTTGTAAGTCATTAGAAGCACCAGTGGTAACTTCTTCTTCACCAAAGATTAATTCTTCAGCAATCCGACCACCCAAAGCCACTGCCATCTGATTTTCCAGATAAGCGCGGCTGTATAAACCTGTGTCCATCCGGTCTTCGCTGGGGGTAAACCAAGTTAAACCACCTGCACGACCACGAGGAATGATGCTAATCTTCTGCACAGGATCGTAGTCTGGCATTAAAGCACCAACTAAGGCATGACCAGCTTCGTGATATGCTACCAAGGTTTTGCGCTTTTCGCTCATTACCCGGTCTTTCTTCTCTGGCCCAGCTAATACGCGATCAATCGCGTCGTTGATTTCATCCATTGAAATCTCAGTCAAATTCCGGCGGGCTGCCAGAATTGCGGCTTCATTGAGCAGGTTGGATAAATCTGCACCAGTGAATCCAGGGGTACGACGGGCAATTTTATCCAAGTCCACATCTTTGGCCAAGGTCTTACCACGGGCGTGTACCTTGAGGATTTCGCTGCGTCCGGCATAGTCGGGACGGTCTACCACAACTTGACGGTCAAAGCGACCAGGACGCAATAGGGCTGCATCTAGGACATCAGGACGGTTGGTAGCGGCAATAATGATGATGCCAGTATTACCTTCAAAGCCGTCCATTTCTGTGAGCAACTGGTTGAGGGTTTGTTCCCGCTCATCGTTACCACCACCTAAACCTGCACCCCGTTGACGACCTACGGCGTCAATTTCATCGATGAAGACGATACAAGGAGCATTGGTTTTAGCTTGTTCAAATAAATCGCGGACGCGGGATGCACCCACACCGACGAACATTTCGACAAATTCTGAACCGGAGATTGAGAAGAAGGGTACACCTGCTTCACCAGCTACGGCACGAGCTAGAAGGGTTTTACCTGTACCAGGAGGGCCAACTAACAGTACACCTTTAGGAATTTTTGCACCAACGGCGGTAAAGCGATCGGCGTTTTTCAGAAAGTCTACAACTTCGTTTAATTCCAACTTGGCTTGGTCAATACCAGCAACATCGCCAAATGTTACCTGAGTTTGTGGTTCCATTTGGACTCTAGCTTTGGATTTGCCAAAGTTCATCGCTTGGCTACCTGGGCCATTTTGAGCGCGACGTAGCAAGAAGAATAAGCCAACCAAAAGCAATACAGGGAAAAATAAGCTGCTCAGTGCCTTAAACCAAAATCCTTCATCGGTTTGGGGCAAAAATTCCTAAAGGTGTA
>NZ_JAIVFR010000251.1 GCF_020829685.1 Nostoc sp. CHAB 5715
ATGGGCGGCAACTTGACTGCCCAGGTCCGCAACATCGCCGAGGTAACGACCGCCGTGGCGCGTGGCGATCTCAATCGCAAGATCACCGTGGACGTGAAGGGCGAAATTCTCGAGCTGAAGGAGACCATCAACACGATGGTCGACCAGCTCAATTCTTTCGCGGGCGAGGTGACCCGCGTCGCGCGCGAAGTCGGCACCGAGGGCAAACTTGGCGGACAGGCCCAGGTCGCAGGCGTTGGTGGCACCTGGAAGGACTTGACCGACAGCGTGAACTTCATGGCTTCGAACCTGACCGAACAGGTTCGCGGCATCGTCAAGGTCGTGACCGCAGTGGCCAACGGCAACCTTAATCAACGGCTGACGGTGCAAGCCAAGGGCGAAGTCGCTGCCCTTGCCGACACCATCAACAATATGACCGACACGCTTGCCACATTCGCCGATCAGGTGACGAACGTCGCCCGTGAGGTCGGTGTGGATGGACGGCTCGGCGGGCAGGCCCATGTCCCGGGTGCCGCCGGCACCTGGAAGGACCTCACCGGCAACGTCAATCTGCTTGCGGCCAACCTGACCAGTCAGGTGCGTGCGATCGCCGACGTCGCGACCGCGGTGACCAAGGGCGATCTCACGCGCTCCATCCAGGTCGAGACGCGCGGTGAGGTGGCCGAACTCAAAGACAACATCAACACGATGATTTCAAACCTGCGCGAAACGACCGAGCGCAACCGGGACGAGGACTGGCTCAAAACCAATCTCGGCCGGTTCACCGGCATGCTGCAGGGTGAACGCGAGCTGTCTAACGTCGGCCAGATGCTGCTGAGCCAGCTGTGTCCGCTGGTCAACGCCTACCAGGGCACAATCTACCACCTTAGCGGCAACGAGGAAAAACCCGAAGAGCAGCAGGAATTGCGTCTGCTTTCCAGCTACGCGCATAGCGGGCGCATCAGGGAAACCATTGCCTTGGGCGAAGGGCTCGCCGGACAATGCGCCGTTGAGAAGTCTCGCATCCTCATAACAAGCGTGCCGCAGGACTTCATTGCCATTTCCTCGAGCTTGGGCGAAGCGCCCATGGTCAACATCGTGGTGCTGCCAGTCCTGTTTGAGGGCGCCACCAAGGCCGTCATCGAGCTCGCGACGCTGCAGCCGTTCACGGAAGTCAACCTCGCATTCCTCGATCAGCTGACCTTGAGCATCGGCGCGGTGTTCAACACCATCGAGGCGACGATGCGGACCGAGGGTCTGCTCACGCAGTCGCAACAGCTGACCGTGGAGCTGCAGTCGCGACAGACAGAACTGCAGCAGACCAACGAAGAGTTGGGCACCAAAGCGCGGCTGCTGGCGGAACAGAACGCCGAGGTGGAACGCAAGAACGCGGAAGTCGAGCAGGCCCGTTATGCGCTTGAAGAGAAAGCGGCTGAGCTGGCGCTGACCTCAAAGTACAAGTCCGAGTTCCTCGCCAACATGTCTCACGAACTGCGCACGCCGCTCAATTCCATCCTCATCCTCAGCCAGCAGTTGTCGCAGAATTCCTCCGGGGGCCTCAGCGAAAAGCAGGTCGAGTTCGCGCGCAATATCAACTCTTCCGGTTCGGACCTGCTCAACCTGATTAATGATATTCTGGACCTGTCGAAGATCGAGTCCGGCACCGTCACCGTCGACATCGAGGACATCCCCTTCGCGGCCCTTCGCGATACCGTCATTCGAAACTTCCGCCATGTCGCGGAAGCCAAGAACCTGCCGTTCAACGTGCATTTTGCCGAGCGCCTGCCTCAGTCGATGAGCAGCGACCCGAAGCGGCTGCATCAGATCCTCAAGAACCTGCTGTCAAACGCCGTCAAGTTTACTGCCCGTGGCCATGTCGACGTACGCGTCGATGTTGCGACACAAGGCTGGACTCCTGATCATCCCCTGCTCAGCAACGCGCCGCAGGTGGTCGCCTTCACCGTCGAGGATACCGGCATCGGTATCGCGCCCGACAAGCAGAAGCTGATCTTCGAGGCGTTCCAGCAGGCTGACGCCGGCACATCGCGCAAGTACGGCGGTACTGGCCTAGGTCTGGCGATCAGCCGAGAGCTGGCCTTCTTGCTCGGAGGAGAAATCAAGCTGACCAGCGTCTACGGCACGGGTAGCACGTTCACCCTCTATCTGCCCCTTCAGTATGTTGGCCCCGAATCGACAAAGCCCGCCTTGAAAGACGACCATGAGGGCTACACCGATGCGGTGCGCGAGCTGCATGTGCTTTCCACGGCGCGGGAAGAGCATATCGACGACGACCGCAATCAGGTTGCGGAAGGGGACGCCGTTCTGCTCATCATCGAGGACGATCCGCACTATGCGCGAATCCTTTTGGGGTTGGCGCGCGATAATGGGTTCAAAGGCATCGTGGCGACCAAGGGCGCAACCGGTCTCGCGATGGCACGTAAGTTCCGACCGGCGGCCATCTCTCTCGACATCTTCTTGCCCGACATGCTCGGTTGGACGGTCCTCAATCAGCTCAAACTCGATCCGGCCACCCGGCACATTCCGGTGCAGATCATCACACTGGAGGAGGAACGCCAGCATGGCCTGTCGCACGGCGCATTCGCTTACCTCGTAAAGGAGCCCACCACCGAGCCGCTCAAAGCCGCTTTCGACCGCATCAGGGACTTTGCTGCCCCACGCACCAAAAAGCTCTTGATCGTCGAAGACAACGATATCGAGCGCCAGTCGATGGTCGAACTTCTCGGCTATGACGACATCGAGGTCGTCACTGTCGAGAATGGCGAACAGGCGCTTGAAGCCCTGGGAGATCAGTCATTCGACTGTATGGTTCTCGACCTTCGCCTGCCCGATATGACCGGATTCGAGCTGATGGACCGGATCCACGAACGGTTGCCGGACTTGCCGATCGTGATCTTTACCGGCAAGGAGCTGACGTCTGACGAGCAGGCTCAGCTGAAGACCGTCGCGAAGAGCATTGTCCTCAAGGATGTCCAGTCGCCCGAGCGGCTTTTGGATGAGACGGCACTGTTCCTGCACCGCGTCGTTACCGACCTTCCGCCGCAGATGCAGGCGATGTTGGAACGTCTGCACGGCTCTAACGAGGTTCTGCGTCACCGGAAGGTCCTGGTGGTTGATGACGATGCCCGCAACATTTTTGCGCTGACTTCCGTCCTCGAAAATCACGATATGGACGTGATGAGCGCAACCAACGGCCGCAAGGCGATCGAGCTGGTGAAATCCACACCCGATCTTGCCATGGTGCTCATGGACATCATGATGCCCGACATGGACGGATACGAGACCATGCGCAACATCCGGCAATCCCCGGAGCATCGCGACCTGCCGATCCTTGCCCTCACGGCCAAAGCCATGCGGGGTGACCGGGAAAAGTGCCTTGATGCCGGGGCCAGCGATTATATCGCCAAACCAGTCAACACCGACCAGTTACTGTCTCTGATGCGCGTGTGGCTCTTCCGATGAAGCAGAGAGCTGGAAAAACCATGAAAGCGGCGCCGGTCTTGGCCGTGGATAACGAGAAAAGCCCAAACGCTGGTGGAACTACGGTTATGGCCGGCGACACTGTCGAAGATCTTCATGCGCCCGCGCGGCCAGCTGCCGGGTCGACACCGATCAATATCCTGATCGTAGACGACGAGCCAAAGAACTTGGCGGTGCTGGAAGCGGTTCTGGACAATCCCGAGTATCGTCTCGTACGTGCGGAATCCGCAGAGCAGGCGCTTCTCGCTCTGCTTGCGGATGATTTTGCGCTCCTCATCCTTGACATTCGCATGCCGGGCGTCACGGGGTTCGAGCTTGCGCAGCTGGTCAAGGATCGGAAGAAGACCGCCCTGGTCCCGATCATCTTTCTGACGGCGTATTACAATGAAGATCAGCATGTGCTGGAGGGCTATGGCAACGGGGCTATCGATTACCTCCACAAGCCCGTCAACGCGCCCGTGCTGAGGGCGAAAGTTGCGGTCTTTGCCGAGCTCTACAGGAAACAACGCGAAGCCGACGAGGCCAACAGGGCCTTGCTCGCCGAGGTCAATTCTCGCCGGCGTGCGGAAGACCAGCTCCGTGAGTTGAACAATACGCTCGAGCAGCAGGTCAGCAGCCGCACCGAGCACATCCGCGTGTTGATGAATGAGGTCAGTCATCGCTCGAAAAACATCCTGAGCTTGGTCATGGTCATGGCCCAGCAGTCAGCGGCAGCGCGATCGGACGACTTCCTGTCGCGATTTGCGAAGCGCATCCAGGCCCTGGCCACCAATCAGGATCTTCTTATTCAGACCCAGTGGCAGAGCGTCGAGATGGCGGAGCTTGTTCAGGCACAGCTGGCTCTGTTCGAAGAGATCGTCGGCAAGAGAATTGGTTTCTCCGGCCCCCAACTGGCCGTTACCGCTAAGGCCTCCCAGTCCATCGGCATCGCTCTCCATGAACTTGCGACCAACGCCGCGAAGTATGGGGCGTTGTCCACGACAGACGGCCGCGTCGATATCGCATGGTCTATCGAGCACCAGGACAGCTCCAAGCCACGCTTCTGTCTCAGCTGGTCGGAGAGCGAGGGCCCGGTGGTCGCCGCGCCGGATCATCGCGGGTTTGGGACACGCGTCGTGAAAGACATGGTCGAAATGGCACTCGATGGAACAGTGCGGCTCGACTATGCGCCCGCAGGCCTCTCCTGGCGGCTGGAGTGCCCGGCTTTAAGTATCCTGCAAGACACGCCTCCCCCATGAAAAAGCGCGTCCTCGTGGTGGAAGACGAGTCATTGCTCGCGCTCGACATTGCCGATCAGCTCGTCAATGCCGGATACGACGTGGTGGGGCCTGCGACATCGGTAAAAATGGCGCAACGCTTGATCGGCGCGGAGGGCTGTGACGCCGCCGTGCTTGACGTCAACCTCGGTAATGAGACCGTCGATCCCGTCGCATTTAATCTGCAAGAACGAGGCATTCCATTCTTTTTCCTGTCAGGCAATTCGCGCGAGCAGGTACCCGCAGCGCTCCGCGACTATCTCTGGCTTTCAAAGCCCGTCTCGCAACCCATGCTGCTGGAGGCGTTGCTCCGATGCATGCCCCATTAAAGCGGGGACGCGTGATACCCGCGGCTAGCCAGTGTCAGGCTTGGCTGGCTCCACGCGACAATGTGAGAGGGCGGTGGGACAAGGCTTCAGCCACCGCCGGACGCTTGGGCTTTTGCGGCGAGCGCTCGTAAGTGATTATACCGGGGTAGGGATGCCAAAGACGCCTATACCGCCGGATGTGAGCGAGTTTATTCTCGCTCACATTGATTCAATCGCTGCCATTGAAGCGCTCGTTTTGCTTGTCCGCCACGCCGACGAAGAGTTGGATGAGAAAAAGTTGGCGGCGCGCCTCTACATAACAGAACCCGAGGCCGGCCTTGTTCTCCAGTCCCTATGCGCCGAAGGTTTGGTCGCATTCGACGGGACTTGCTATCAATACAAATCGACCGACGAGAAGCTGCATTCGATGGTGGAGCGCGTGGTCTTCGCCTATCAGAAGCATTTGATCCCGGTGACCCGCCTTGTTCATTCGAGGCCGCAGCGTATCCGGGAATTTGCCGACGCTTTTCGCTTCAGGAAGGATCGCGGATGATCGTCAATATCATCTACACGATGTGCGCTCTGACCGCAGCGTTATGCGCGACTTTGCTCCTGCGAGCTTATTTTGTCGGCGGTTACCGTCTGCTCTTCTGGGCCGGTCTTTGCTTTGCCGGCCTCACCGTCAACAACCTCCTCCTCGTGATGGACAAGCTCGTCTTTCCTGACATGGACCTCTCTGTCTGGCGAACGACGGCGGCGCTCTTGGCGATGCTCGTGTTGATCTACGGGCTGATATGGGATTCCGAATGAACGATCCAGTGAATTCAGTCTTGATCGGCGCGGTGGCAATGGCCTCGCTCGTCGCAACCCTGTTCTTCTTCCGCTTCTACCGTCAAACCGGGGATACCTTCTTCGCCTTTTTTGCCATCGCATTTGCTGTCGATGCGGCCGGCAGGTTTTTCCTCGGACTGACGCGCGGCTGGGAGGAGCACGAACCCATCTATTACATCATGAGGCTGGTGACGTTCTGCCTTATCCTGGTGGCAATATTTCTAAAGAATCGTCCGAAGCGGACCCGATAGCATAACAGGCGCTCGCGCCTGATGACCTATTCATGGGGTCTGCTTGAACTCGCCTCCGTGATGATGTCTTTTGCCTGCTTCACACCCGAGTCCGCTGCGTCGTCACCGGCTTCAGGGCGCGCTCCAATACATGCGCAACCCGGCGTGCGATGAGCTGCGGGTGGGCATGATGCACCATATGGCCCACGCCCGGTACTTCGTCGAGGAAGCTGTTGTGAAGTTCCCGGTTGAGCCGGCGGCTGTGATGGGACGGCGTCACCATCCGGTCGTCCGTGCCCACGATGACGTCGACGGGCATCAGGAGCTCGCCGTAGCGCTTGGAGAGACGTGCGGCGGCCGCGGGCATTGAGGAGGTATCGGCCGCCACCGCCCCCAACTGCGAGGGCCTGGTTGCCATCGGCACGGAGTAGCGCTCGCGGAATGCATCGGTCGGCCGCAACGGCCAAAAGACTTTCTTGATTGCCAACGGCGCCGTCGCTCGCGACATCAAGGGCCAGACTGTGTGGCGCAGAAGGTCCCCTATGGCTGGCATGTTTAAGATGCTTTGCAACATCACGTCCGTCCGTGTGGTCGGATAATAGTAGCCGCCAATTAGCACCAGGCCGGAGATCGCATCGGGCTCGTCCAGCGCGAGGCTTAAGGCCACGAGCGTGGACCAAGAGTGTGCAACGATGACCGGACGTTCCGCTCGCATCTGATGCATCAACATGAGCAACAGCTGCGCCTCCTGTTCGGGACTCCACGCGCGCTCAGGACGCGTGGAGAGACCGAAGCCCGGACGGTCCAGTGCGATGACGCGATGATTTTCCGCGAGCTGGTCGATCAGGCCGCTGGCCTCCAACTCATCGACCATACCGCCGTTGCCGTGCAACAGGATAACCGGCGGTCCGGAACCGCGGTCGACAACATGGATCGTCGTTTTGCCGATGGTGGCGAACCTGCCGATTGCTTGGTGACGGCTTTCCGCGCGGCGGGCGAGGTACTGCACGAGCACAGCGGACGCAGCTAAACCCGCCGCACCGAGCAAAGCTGCATTGCGGAGACTGGCATGGGTTTGCGCTTGGCGGAACGATACCGGGCTCATAGCGGCTTTCCTTTCGGCAGCAAAAAAGAAGGCCGGTTTGCGACCAGCCTTCTTGCATTAGGACGTCAAATTATTCCGCGGCTTCTTTTCGGCCGCCCCTTGACTTGCGACCCGGCGACTTCGCCTCTGCCTGTTCGGCTTCCACATTGATTTCCGACAAGGCCAGCTCCGACAACTTGGCGTCGGTGTCTTTTTCCTCCTGCAGCGTCGCGCGGAGCAGCTCCGCGGCCTCGGTCATGCCCAGCTTGTCGGCCCAGGCGGCGAGGGTGCCGTAACGGGATATCTCGTAATGCTCAACCGCCTGCGCCGCTGCCAGCATGCCCGCGTCGCGTACGGTAT
The DNA here is from genome assembly GCF_020829685.1 of Nostoc sp. CHAB 5715. GTDB lineage: Bacteria > Cyanobacteriota > Cyanobacteriia > Cyanobacteriales > Nostocaceae > Nostoc. Next base: position 7,547 of record NZ_JAIVFR010000251.1, read on the forward strand.
CATCCTTGGCTTCCTGCATGATCTCGCCGGCCTCTTCGGCCAGCCCGTCCATGGCCGGGCAGCGCTTGCCGCGCGGAGCCTTGCCAATCATGTCGAAGATCTGCTCGAGCCTTTCTACCTGTCCTTCGGTTTGTTCGATGTGCTCCTCGAAGGCGCTCGACAGGTCCGATGACGTTGCCTTGCGGGCCATCTTGGGCAGGTTCTTCAAAATCGCCTTCTCGGCGTAGTAGATATCGCGAAGAGTCTCTTCGAATAGTTTTTCCAGGGTTTCCATGAGGTTCTCCAATTTCGTACGCGCTGCATGGCGATGACCGCGATGATCGCACGCAGGAAGGCAGCGAAAAAAGTCGCGAAAGATGGTGCTGGTGCAGCCGTACAATTCTAGACTTCTCAACATCTCCTACCGCCCGAAGGTTCCTCTGCGGCGGCTCGAAAATCCGTAAGCGATTGAACAGGGGACAACGAGAAACCTAGGACATTCTGCTGTTCGGCAGTGACTTGAGCGCCAACTGCAAAGCGTGCCGCAAAGCGATGCCGCAAATCTTGCCCGAAGATTGGTCGCCCAGCTCGTCGTGGCTGTGGAGTGTGGTGCCATCCTTGAGCGCCACCGCGATATGG
>NZ_JAIVFR010000252.1 GCF_020829685.1 Nostoc sp. CHAB 5715
ATAAAGCAGGGTGAATTATCTCAGGACATGGCTGAAACCTTATTTTTTTCGTCGCAGTTGACCTGAGCCACCGGGACTTTTAAAACATCCTCTTAGAGGCATCAGCTTTTGTGAAAAATTAAATGCAGATTATGCATTTAAAAAACCTAACAAGGAGTAAATTTAAACTTGATTTGGAACAATACAGGGCCGAGTGTTGTGTCGATTGTATCAACTCGGATTTGGGTTTCTAGACCTTTAGGTGTCAGTGATACATCTGTAGCTCTTGCCGTCAGATTTGTATTGATACCAAAAATCGAATTCACTGGTCTCCTACAGGCATTTATTGTGCCTAATACAATACCTACATCTTTGTTCCAAACATCTGAAAAGCCAGCGTTAAACGTTGCGTTTGGATTACTGGTAGTTGGAACTATTTGACCTTGAAAGAGTATTCTAACGTTCAGGTTAGCACTGCCTTTTGCAGGCACATCTGCAAAGCCAAGATACTTGACGTTAATCGGCTGAACGTTAATTCCAGAAGGTACATTCAGACCGATCCGCAGATTGCAGGCTTTTGATACAACCTTAGGAGGTTCAGCTTTAGCTTCAAACTCAGAGAATGTTACTGAAAGAGTATCTCCAACCAAAATTCCCTCTGCTGTTCCCTTTGGGCAACCATTTCCGAAAAGAGTGACTGGAACTTTTTGAAAGGTAAATCCTGTTGGTGGTGTTTGAGCCTGTACCTGAGATAAACCTACAACATTTAAACTCAGTAGTGTCAAGCTGGAAATCAGACCAGTTAAAATTTTCATACTTTTGGACTCCACAAAAACGTGTAATTTTTGGACATTAGCTGCATCATAAAATTCCTAAGATACTTCTACACAAAGAAATTTTACCCAGCAGCGTGTTTAGGGTTTGGGGACTTTTAGCAGTTCTTAAATGTGTGCAATACGCTCTGTTAAGGCAGACAGAAACAGGATAAAACAATCAATTTCTGACTCGGAAATTAATTATTTATCAGCGTATTTCACTTATCAGACAAGAATTCAGGAGTTAAAATTGGCAATTTAGAATTTAATTCTGTACAACTGGCGGATAGCCCAGTGGTGGCGAGTCTAGGAGCGGATGAATAAATGGTTTAAGACGGCGACTAAATTGCTCGCGTAGTGTCTCCAAAGGAGAAGATTTAGTGGTCAACTACAAATAGGCGGGTCTTAATCCCCAAGTAATTGATTTTGACTCCTGGATTCTGAGTTCTGAACTTTTGTATTGAGAATTGCCCGTACAACAAGCCTCGAAAAAAATAGTAAGTTATTTGAGAAATATTTTATATCTATCTAAAGGAATAGATTAAGTAAATTTTGATAAATTCTTGCGGGAAAGTACGCAGACATGTAGCGGTGAGACAGCGCTCTTGCTAGGGCTTCCCTCGGGAGCTACTTGCTCTATTTGAGGAGGCCCCAAGCAGAGGAGGCAGTGGCAATGGGTTCCAAGAGTTGCCCCCGTTGTAGCAACTGCTGTAAAGTGGCATCAGGCGACTACGAACCCGGTAGCAAGTCAGACGCTCGTCAGACATAGCTGTTACTAAGATCCTCTCAAAGGTGGTAACATTTCCAAAATTGCAATACTTAAATCAGGAAACTCTAAAGGTGAAATAATCCCATCTTTCTCTACAATTACTTCACTTTGATAGCCATCCTGAGTTGGTTCCCGAAAGACGTGCAATTGAGAACTAACCACATCCAGCACCCAATAATCTGTAATTCCGGCTTGCGAATAAGCTTTAGCTTTGATTTCGCAGTCTAGTTTCAGGCTGCTATCTGCTACCTCAATAATCAGATAAACTTCTCTTGGAGTGGGATGGTGGTCTGCGTAGTCCAACGGATGCACTTTAACTACAGCAATATCCGGTTCTGGTTCAGACCATTCATTCAACTTTACTGGGTCTTGAACACATATCAAAGCCCGATTCCTTAAACTATTTTGCAGTAATCTATCTGTTCTCCCCACTGCTGATCTATGGGCTGTCCCTTTAGCAATCATCCAAATTATCTTTCCTTCTAGCAGTTCTACTCGTTCATCTGCACCAAAAATCCCAGCCTCAGCCATCCGGTGGTATTCTTTAACTGTCCACAGGCGAAGTTGTAACGTCGTTTCTGTGTTAATTCCTGACATCAGTTGTTTGTAAAGTTTTAAATCCCCCTTTTCTGTGGAAATGTAATCTGTAAAGCGCTTGCCGTATAACTCTTCTCGGCTATATCCCAAAATCTCGCACAGTGCCAGATTAGTATCGACTATCTGCGCTTTCATATCTATAAGTCCAATGCCGATAGAAGAACGCTCAAAAATCGCCCGAAATTGCGCCTCACTCCGTCGCAATGCTTCTTGTACGACGTTTCGCTCCTTCGCTTCTATAGCCAACGTCACGAAATCTGCAATCGAGCCAGCAAAAGTCTCTTCCTCCAAAGTCCATTGACGAACTTCGCCTATGTGTTCGTAACAGACTACGCCTATCAAACGACCCTCTAGCCAAATTGGTGCATCCAGCAGGGATGTGATGCCCAAAACTGAAAGATAAGACTCGGATAATTCTTGAGTTCTTGTATCGTTTCTGGCATCATCTGCGGCAATGGTACGTTCTTCTTCTAAAGCCTGGAAATAAGCTGGATAATTTTTTTCTGAAAACGAGTTACCAAAGCTATGCTCCTTGGTGCTTACATCATATAAATCGATGCATTCAATTTTTGAACGTTCTTGATTATATAACCATACACCAACTCGCTTCACTAAAAGCGTCCGAGCAGCAACCTCTGTGATTTCCCTTAAGGCTGCATTGAGATCACCTTGCTGAAATGTCTTGCTTCTTGCCAGCTGCACCAGCGTCTGGCTTTGTTTTCGCCGACGATTTTCTTTGATTTGCAAAGCCTTTTGGGACTGGTTGCGCTCTGTAATATCTCTAACTGACACCACCTGCATTAGTTGACCTCAAGAAGAAATAATTTTGCCTTACGGTTTTATGGAAAAAGTAGAACTGTCTTTGTATAACTACAACTACTTGATCTGGTTTTTCATAACCGGAATGTATATTTTTTCTAATTAAAATTTATGATTTTGGATAACAAGTTTTAAACTAAATTTTGCTCATCGCTTTTGTTACTTCTTTTGCCAGGGGATAATTAGTATTTCAAAGAATTCTCTTATTAAGTAATTATACTAAGAACAATGTATAATTAATGTAATATTTTGAATTTGGGTCTAGGGACTGAGGGCTAGGAAAAACTCTTCCGAATACCGAACACCGAGTTTAATTTTTTGCTGAGTGTTGACTACCAAAACACGCTTAATTCTCCTAGAGAAAGATGCCTAATGACTCAAATTTTGCAAAAATTGAAGTAACGGCAGGTTTAGTGGAGGTGGAGCGATGACGGATAGTAATGTGAGAATTGTTTCCCTGATTCCCGGTGGAACAGAGATTTTAGCGACACTAGGCTTGGTTGATGCTATTGTGGGGCGATCGCACGAATGCGATTACCCTCCAGAAATCCTTGATCGCCCTATTTGTACCGAAGCACGCTTAAACTCCAATGCCTCTAGCAGCCAAATTCATGATGAAGTGAGCAATTTATTGCAATCTGCTCTTAGTATTTACCAAATCAAAACAGATGTTTTAGAGAAATTGCAGCCTACCCACATTCTCACTCAAGACCAGTGTGATGTTTGTGCTGTCAGCTTACACGACGTTGAAAAGGCAGTTGCTACACTCATTGACAGTAAACCGCAGATTATTTCTTTACAACCCAATTTTCTCCAGGATATTTGGGCTGACATTGAGCGAGTCGGTAACACCTTTGGCGTAGACTCTGTAAAAGTCATAGAAAACTTAGAAGCTCGCGTCAAAATTTGTCAACATAAAATCCAGGGACTTTCGTTAAATGAACAGCCTACTGTCGCCTGTATCGAGTGGACTGATCCTTTGATGGTAGCCGCCAATTGGATTCCAGAATTAGTTAACTTAGCAGGAGGACAGTCTCTATTTTGCGCTACAGGTCAGCCTTCTCCTATTTTGCCGTGGGAAACACTATTAACAACCGATCCTGATGTAATTGTTTTTATGCCTTGTGGCTTTGATTTAAATCGCACTCGCCAAGAAGCCAATTTATTAACTCAACATTCAGACTGGGAAAAACTGCACGCTACCGAAACTGGTAGGGTATACATCATTGATGGCAATTCTTACTTCAATCGTCCAGGGCCACGACTGGTAGATTCTCTAGAAATTTTGGCAGAAATTTTGCATCCAGAAATTTTTCAATACGGCTACAAAGGAACCGGTTGGGAACCTTTGTAAGGAATAATTCAGAACTCAAAAGCGGAGCGTCTCAAGCTCCGCCTCCGGTCAGCATTCAGTATAAATTCGAGTCCGATGGTTACTGAGCTTGTCGAAGTATTGAGTGATATTCGTTACAAAACGTAATTGCGTTAGCGAAGCGTAAAGCCAACTCTTGGAGAGGCAACGCCTTCGGCATAGCTTCGCTATGACCGAGTCTTTGAGGGTCATTGCGAACTTGTACTGAGCGTAGCCGAAGTATTGGAATTGGTTTAAGGTGTTTGTTCAGAATCCGTCGATGGTTCATTGTTAAATAACAGCAGACGTGTACCGAGGATGGCAAATCCCACAGCAGCGATCGCTTTTAACAAGCGTGTAGGTAATAATTCTGCTACTGCACCTCCTGCTAATGCTCCCAACAGACTTGTTAATAGCAATGCGCCTGCTGCACCAAAAAATACTGCACGCCCAGAATTACAACGTCCTGAAAGTGCGATCGCCGCTAGCTGACTTTTGTCACCTAATTCTGATAAAAAAACTGTAATAAAGCTCAGTCCTAAAAGATGCCAATCCATATTATTAAAGGGAGTGGGGAGTGGGGGAGATGAGGGAGCAGGGGAAGCAGGGGAGGCAGAGGGAGAATGACAAATGACAAATGACTAATGACTAATGACAAATGACTAATGACAAATGACTAATGACTAGTAAATATATCCCAAAAGAGCATTAGGGAAATCACCAACAACATTACGCCTGCTGATTTTTCTACAGTTTTTGGGCTGAGTCGGGTGGCTATCCAACTACCTAAAAGCACGCCTAATAAGCTGGTGGTTATCAGCGCAGCCGCAGATCCGATAAATACCACCCACGGCGAATGAGATTCTGCACTCATTAACAGGGTGGATAGTTGAGTCTTATCTCCAATTTCTGCTAGAAAAATGGTTATAAAAGTTGTACCAAAAACTACTAGTGCTGATTGCTGCTTCTGAGGACTATCGCCAACTACAGGCTGAACTGGTTGGGCGATCGCAGGAGTTAAGTTAAAATCATTGCTGTCTTTGGGTTCTAGCTCGATCTCAGTCTGAGATATGCCAGCAATGTTCAAAGGAGCAGAGTCAAGTTTCACAGGCAATAGTTTTGTTGCGAGGTTGTTTTCATATTTCTATCATATTCTCAGATTGTTGTAATAAATTGCAACTCCAGATACTAAAACGAGCAGTGGGAGTGTCAGCCCCTTCGGGGAAGTCAAAAGTCAAAAGTCAAAAGTCACAGCCCAACAGCTTTATTGAAGCGTAGTATTTCCAGACTGCGATCGCCGTATACTCCTTCTATTTGCTGGCGACAGCAGTCAATAGCAAAATCGTTGACTTCTTCTGCTTCAACGCCATACATATCTTGAAACACTTCTGATTCCACACGGCAGAAGCGCGGACGATTTTGGTATATGCGGCATTCCCGCGTGGTATGGTCGAAGTTAACGCACCATCCCCCTTCGCCTACCATGCTGAGGTAGAGTTCTAGTTCTGGTGGAGAGAGATACTCATCCAAATCTGGACGCTCTGCTGGATCAAGATTACAGCAGGCTCCACATTCTTTTACACATTGCCAAGTTGCCATTTTGGATTGGGGAGTAGGGAGTGGGGAGTAGGGAGTGGGGGGCAGGGGGAGCAGGGAGCAGGGGGAGCAGGGGAAGAAGAACTATTGGTTATTGCCCCATGCCCCATACTTCGGCTTACTTCGACTACGCTCAGTACAAGTCGCTCAGTACAAGTGCCCCATGCCCAATTCCCAATCCCCCTATTTTACGTTTTTATGTCTTTTCTTATAATTTTGTTAAGTAAATTAAATCTAACAGGCCATGGCCAGATATGATCGATTGCGGGTTTTGTAATTAAGTTATTGAATTTTTTAAGACAATTGGGAGGAGAAAAGGAAAAATGTTTGACGCTGTATCTGACTTGTTTAACGCTTTTACCAGTATCAATTGGGAAGTTATTTTCCAATTGCTGTCCGTGGCGCTAATCGTCATTGCTGGGCCAGTGGTAATCTTTTTGCTGGCATTTCGCAACGGCAATTTATAAGAGTTCTGAGTGCTGACTAAGGAGTTAACAGTTAAGAGTTAGGAATGAGAAGTTAATTAAGAATTCATAACTCATAACTTGTAACTCATAACTCAGCACTCAATACCGATAACGCCTGAAGGGCAGCTTGGATAATACTGTCATACTGTGGCTGAGAGATATCAATTTCTTTGGCGTTTTGACGATTAGTACCCAGTAAACCAATTATATGTCCTGGTTGCATGGCTAAGACTTTGCCTTCAGAGTTTTTAATTCTTAATTCTGCTTCAATACCGTTTTTATAGAAACCACAAGTATACTGTCGCTGGTTGTATTCAAAAGTTGTGCTTGACGGGGTAGGTGACGAAGCAAAAAATTGTTGAAGCTGAATTGGTAGCCTGACTCCTATTAACTCTAGCTCGATGGTGGTGTTACCGTTAAAGTAATTTTCTCGTAGTTTGTAAGCGACATCCACTCGTGGCGGTAAGCGGAAATAGTCGCCCCAACGCCAAGCGATCGCTTTAATTTTATACTCCTGATTATCAATAGTTTGGGCAATTGTCAGTTTGATATGGCCCTTACCGACGATTTTTTGCTCGACCACTTGAACATTAGGTGTCCAAAAAATTGGATCGGGGTTGTCCATACCGCAGGGGTGCAGAGCATTAAGCTGTTGATAAAGCTGCTGATTGATGTGATTGAGGTTGACTTCGGCATCAATTTTTAGCAGAGGCTTGAGATGCTGGGGTTCAAGACACTGGTTAGCAAACTCAATCAAACGCGATCGCAACATCTGTAAATTCTCTGCTGCTAGAGAGAATCCCCCGGCTGCTTTGTGTCCGCCAAATTTCCCTAGTAAATCGTGACAATATTCCAAAGCTTCAAACACATGAAACTCTGGAATTGAGCGTGCAGAACCGCGTATATGTCCCTCATTCTCATAAGTACCGATGAACACTGGAACGCCGTAGCGTTCTACCAAGCGGGAGGCGACAATCCCAATAACGCCATGATGCCAATTGGGTTGAACAACAATTAATACACGGTCATCTTGTAAAGACGCTATATATCGCGTCTCTACATAAGCGATCGCTTCTTGTTCAATTTGCTCACACATCTGCTGGCGAGAGGTATTGATTTGTTCGCACTGCATTGCTCTTTGGAGCGCCACCCCCATATCATCTGTAGTTAACAATTCAATCACAGTTTGGGGATTACCAATCCGACCAATAGCATTAATTCGCGGCCCCAAGCGAAACCCGATATCTTCAGGCTTGAGCGATTTTGGATTTTGGACTTCGGCTACGCTCAGTCGAACGATTTTGGATTTTGGATTAGAAATTTTCTCCTCTACTCCCCCTGCTCCTCCTGCTCCCTCATCTCCCCTAGCCTGCACGCCACCTACCTGAATTAACGCCTGCACTCCAGGTAAGTTGGATTTGGGTAAATGCTGTAAACCGCGTTTCACCCAACGGCGATTTACGCCAGTTAAGGGAGCTAAATCTGCGATCGTTCCCAGTGTAAACAGTGCTAGCATCGGCTTAATTAAACCCTTAGTCTCCCCTAGCTGTTGTGCTAGAGAAACTGCCAAAATGTAAGCAACACCAACGCCAGCAACACCCCGATAAGGTGAAGATTCAGCTATTAGTTTGGGGTTGAGGATGGCGTTAGCTGGCGGTAATTTTTGGGGAATATCATGGTGATCGGTGATAATCACTACAAGACCAAGTTCTCTAGCTCTAGCAACTGGTTCAAACGCAGAGATGCCATTAT
>NZ_JAIVFR010000253.1 GCF_020829685.1 Nostoc sp. CHAB 5715
TGGGCATTGGGCATTGGGCATTGGTTCTTCTCATGAGCGAACTCCGAACATTAAGTAGCAGAAATTCCCCAAATAATTGCAAAATAAATGCAGTTAGTCATTGTTACTAATTGGAAATGCCGACTACACTTGCTGACGCACAAAATTTACTTTCTGACCTGATCGCCCGCTACTCTGAGCGTGTAGATTATCTGATGATTCGCCTTGAAGAAGCAGAAGGGACTGATATCTTGTTGCGTGGCGACAAGGTAGAAAGCCTAAGCGTTGGCATCTCCATTGGTGGACATATTCGCGCTTGTTATAAAGGTGGATGGGGTTTAAGCTGCTTTAACCAACTGGCGACAATTCAGGATCGGATAGAAGAAGCGATCGCTGCGGCGCGGATGGTTGGTGATGAAGAAACTTTACTTGCACCTATTGACCCAGTGCAAGCAGTATGCATTCTACCCCTAAAAGGCACCGATCCCCGAAAAATCCCACTCTCGAAGAAAAAACAATTGTGCGATCGCTATACTGAATTGCTCAAAAGCGTTGATCGCCGGATTACCACTACCTCGGTGCGTTACGGTGACAGCGCCCAAAAAGTGATCATAGCTACCTCAGAAGGCACTTTGATCGAGCAATCTTGGGTGGATATGGAAATGCGCTTTGCAGCTACTGCCAGAAATGGCGAAACCGTACAAACTGGACGGGAAACTACTGGTTCTCGCAAAGCTTACGAAGATTTAACTGATTTGGATGAACAGGTTCAAAGTGCAGCTAAAAGAGCGATCGCAGCTTTATCTCTGCCATCGGCCAAAGGCAATACTTACACTGTAGTTATTGATCCAATTCTCACGGGTTTGTTTGTCCACGAAGCCTTTGGACATCTTTCTGAGGCCGATATGGCTTACGAAAACCCCGATCTGCTGGAAGTCATGACCATTGGACGGCGGTTTGGCCCAGAAGAACTGCAAATTTTTGATGGTGCTGCCCCAGAGGGACATCGCGGTAGCTATTTTTACGATGATGAAGGCACGGCTGCTACTACTACTCAACTAATTAAAGATGGAGTTTTAGTTGGACGTTTGCATTCTCGTGAAACTGCTGGCAAATTGGAGGAAGCGCCTACTGGTAACGCACGCTGTCTCAACTATCACTTTACTCCCATTGTGCGGATGACAAATACTTGGATTGAACGGGGTAAAACACCAGTTAAAGACTTATTCACCGATATCAAAGAAGGAGTGTATGCCCGCAATTGGTTGGGTGGGATGACGAATGGGGAAATGTTCACCTTTAGTGCTGGAGAAGCGTGGATGATTAGGAACGGCAAAATTGCTGAACCAGTGCGGGATGTAACGCTTTCGGGAAATGTATTCCAAACTCTAGCGGATATTGAGGCAATTGGTGATGATTTTTACTGGGATGAATCCGGTGGTTGCGGTAAGGGAGGGCAAAATGGTTTGTCAGTGGGTTGTGGTGGCCCTAGTCTGCGAATTCGAGATGTAGTGGTTGGTGGAGAAACGTAAACCCCACCCAACCGTTGTAGCATTAGGTCTATATTACAATACCGTTCAGTTAAGCCCAAAAACCTTGCTAGAGACGCGAAATTTCGCGTCTCTACAGGTCTTTGCGTAAAATCATCGTAGCGTTTTTAATGCAAGGGGACGCATTAGCATTGTCAGCCGATGCATTGGCATTGTTAGCCGATGCATTGGCATTGTCAGTCGATGCATTGGCATTGTCAGTCGATGCATTGGCATTGTTAGCCGATGCATTGGCATTGTTAGCCGATGCATTGGCATTGTCAGTCGATGCATTGGCATTGTCAGCCGATGCATTGGCATTGTCAAATTTAATTTGCTAGCCAGAAAGCGACGTTACGCACATAGGTTTTAATATCTTCTAAGGCGCGTGGCTCTTTTTTCATGCCATCTCCTGGTGGCTCATCTACAAAAGTGGGACAGCCCTTGTTAATATCCCAGTTGTAATCTACTAAATGATGAAAGCTGGAGTTAGCTACTGCTCGTCCTAAAATATTCCCTTGTTCATCTTGATGATGCTCGATCGCTACAACCAAATTGAAGTTACGACCTGTAACTAAACTTTTACCCAAAGCAATTACGCGCGCGTTTGCATTTCCTAAAGGCACGCCAATACCGCCTTCGTGGGGATGTGCGGGGAAAAATTCGATACTTCCCAAAGGTGAATTAGGATTTTTTAAAAGTTCGTGAATGGGTTCAACAATGGTAATTTTTTGATAATCACCGTTAGCTCCAGAATGATAGTTGGGCCAGGAGATATAAGTTGTGTATGAGTCATCTCGGCTCCAGCGAGATTCATCGGGATCGGGATTTTTGGTGTTGAAATAGTGGATATCACCAATGTCAATTAAACCACACATCGAACAACCCATATCCTGATGATCGCGTGTTGTCAAAATACCGCCACCGCGTTGCCAAAAGGCATTAATTCCAGCAATGTCTTTTTCGGTTAAACCCTTATCCACCTCTAATCCAAATAGCCAAAGTTCATCAAAATCTGATTTTTCGAGACTACTTAAAACTGGATCACTGTCTACTGCATCTGATTCGTAATCGCGTCCGGTAACTTCAAATAAGGAGTTTCCTGCTTCGTCTTTAATCGATGCTAAGTAATCTTGTAACATCGAAAAACGAAAAATGCTCCAGTCATCTTCAGTCGTAGGGATCGTAGTCTGCAAAAGAATACGAATTGGTTTTGTCATAACCTTTGCCAGATGAACACCACAATTGAGTATAGCGATCGCTTTGCACTAATGGTTAAGTTTTTAAATCCCTCAACATCCCTCCCAAGTATGAAAATAAATCACAACTCTAGGTAGTAGCGCCAGTAGTTGAGGATAGCTAATCTAGATAAATGTGATTCGATATTCACTCCGGTATGATTCACCACACCAATCCTCCGTGGCGCGTGGTGGGGATTTACTGCCTGTCTGAGTAAGCTGGATAGCCTCAATTAAACGTTCCTTAACACAGCGACAGATATGAAAGCAGATCAACTCCTGAAAAACTATGCCGCAGGTGTCAGAGACTTTACTGGTGTCAACTTGAGCGAGGCAAACTTAAGGGAAGCCAATCTCAGTGGCATAATTTTAGATAGAGCAATTTTAGATGGAGCTAATCTAAGTCACGCTAATTTAGCCCAAGCCAGTTTGATTGAGGCAGACTTAAATGGAGCAGATTTGAGCAATGCTGACCTCAGTGGTAGCAACTTAAGCGGAGCTATCTTGGATGGAGCTATCTTGGATGGAGCAGCTCTGGATGGAGCTAATTTGAGTCAGGCTGATTTGACGGTTGCTAAATTGATTGAAACTAACTTGAGTGAAGCGGATTTGCAGGAAGCTAGTTTGATAGCGGCGAATTTAGATGGAGCCGATTTGAGTGGTGCAGACTTAACTGTAGCCGACTTATCCCAGGCAAATCTCACTCAAGCAGATTTGAACCAAACAAATTTAAGCGGAGCAAATTTGGATGGAGCCAATATAGAAGGAACAATCCTGGATGAGAATGTGTGACACTACCAGTCAGACAGAATGGCGTTGCTGAATCAAGGGATGATTCTTGTAGGGTGGGCGTCTCGCCCGCCCTGAAATACAAGGGACGGGCAAGATGCCCATCCCACAAAACTAGCAAAATCATCACGCAAATATGCAACGCCGACAGAATTAATTACACAATGTCATTGCGGGAGCAAAGCGGAATGTAGGCGGAGCCTTCCCGAAGGGTAGCAATCCCAGCCCTTGCGAATTGCTTCTCTTCGAGAGGCTCCGCCAACGCTCGCAATGACTGTAAATATTTTTGTCCGACTACTTACCAGCCAGATAAACCCATGACCACTCGCAACTCTTATAGGACTTACGCAAAAATTGCTAACTTCGCTTAATTTATCGAACCGCCCTTCGGGTTCACCAGTCGCCTACGGCGGGAAACCCGCCTACAGCGCTGGTTCACCAAGACGCCAAGAGCGCCGAGAATTCGTAGAGTGTGCGTAAGTCCTATCTTAGAGACGCTGCGCGAACGCTCGAATTCAAATATCCCGATCCCAAACTGCTTGCACCTTCATGCCCGGTAACAGGCGCTGAAGTTTCAGCAATGGTTTATCAGGCATTAGTCGCCATTAGGCGAACATCTGCGATTAAATCAGTCTATGTGGGGTTGCATTCTAGAAGTTGACAAGTAGAATAAGAAACACTGCTTATCGGCTTGGTACTCTTGGGAAAAAAAACCATGTAGTTAAAAGCACGTTAGGCTAATATGCGATGGGTGACAAATCTTAGACCTATTGCCTAAAGCTAATAGCCCCATGTTAACAACACTTCCAGACACCTCTGCCAACTTAGCGATCGCCTTATTAATTAACTATAGTTTTGATCTCAGTGGCTATACTGCCAATGAGCTAGTTGAGCGTTGGCAAACGCAATACCCGCTTAATTGGCTACACCTGGCAGTGATTGAGGCACTATATCAAGGTCGTTATAAAGCTGTTTCCGTGCAGCAAATTTTAGTATTTTGGCAGCGCCGGGATCAGGCTACATATCATTTCAACATGGAATTTGAACGGATGATTTGTAGCAAATTTCCCCAAAGTTTAACTTCATCGCCTGCGCCAGCCCTACCGCCAGCGAAGAAAAACCCCACTGTAGAGAAAGTCACGAGTCCTCAATTACCACCGGCTAAGATTCGCAACGGTTATCAAAAAAGCAATACTGCAACTCTACAACTGAAAAGTTCCGAACAAAAAACATCTGTAGATGAAGAAGCGAAGGAGGAAGCTAGGGACAATAAAACTGTCCTGAAGTCTCCCCTTTCGGGAAAATTTGCTTCTTCAACAAGGCTTCAGTTATCGTCCGCTATCAGCCAAAGGCAAGCTTCACAAGAAAGTCTACCGCCTTCACCATCACCAATTCCTCATCAACGACGGCCAAAACTGCTCCCACCTGCTCCGATTCATGCCCCAATCGGGCAATTTACTCCAGAAAAAAGCGATCGCTCTGAGTCTTTTACATCTAAACTCAAGGCGATGTCTGAGGAACAGAATCCGCGAGTTGGGGGGAGTGGGGAGTAGGGAGTGGGGAGTGGGGGGAAGAGGGGAAGGGGAGCAGGGGGAGCAGGGGGAGCAAGAGTGGAATAACTAATGCCCAATGCCCAATGCCCAATGCCCAATGCCCAATGCCCAATGCCCAATGCCTTTTAGATTTTTACTCTGCAACTAACTCTTTAAAGCGCTCATCATCGGCAATATCATCAAAATCTAGGTCAGTTACTGCATCTTCTTTATACCTGGGATTAAGTTCAATTGCTTGTTGTAAAGTTAACAGAGATCGTTCAACTTGTCTTTGGAGTGCGTAACAGGCTGCTTTGTTGTAATGGGCACTGGCATACTCTGGGTTAATTTCTAAGGCTTTGTTAAAACTAGCGATCGCTTCATCATCGCGTCCCAATCTTACTAAAGTATAACCGTGTTTATCCCAGATTTTGGGGGAATTGGGTTGGAATTCCAGGGCTTTTTCAAAAGATGGTATTGCCTCTTCATATTGTTCCAATGCTACTAGGGAAAGACCGCGATTCAACCAAGCAACTGCATCATCAGGCTTGATTTGTGTAGCTTTATCAAATGAGTCAAAGGCTTGCTGATGCTGTTGTAAGTTACCAAAAGCAACGCCGCGATCGCACCAAGCTTGATGATAATCTGGTTGAATCGCAATAGCTCTATTGTATGATGCGATCGCATCTTTGTAGCGTTTCAATCTCCCTAGAGTTAGACCTCGTTTTAACCAAGCCACAGGTTCATCAGCTTGGATTTTAACCGCTTGGTTGTAAGCTGCGATCGCATCTTCATAGCGCCTTTGAGAAAATAGCTCATCTCCCTGTTTTACATACTCATCAGCAGTAAATTCTGGTTGTTGTGGCTGTTCCTGTATTTCTTGCTCAACTTCAGAATTTACAACCTCTGGGATGGATGCAGGTGTCATTTCAATGTCAACTTCAGAATTTACCACCTTTAGGATAGATTCAGGTGTAATTTCAGTTAGTTCTTGAAGGATGAGATCCTTTCTTTCTTGGGCATCCAATTGCAACTCAGAAAGTTGAGAGACAAACTCCGTTTCTAATCTTTCTAACTTCTCCAAAATGAGAATCTTTTGTTGTTGAGCATTCCATTGTAAATCTGAGAATTGTGAAGTAAACTCAGAACCAGCTTTTTCTAAATTCTCAATTATTAGCTGTTTGCGTGTTTGAGCATCTACTTGCAATACAGATAGTTGTTCGGCAAATTCTGACTGCAATACTGCTAAAGTTTCAACAATCTTATTTTTTTGTTCTTGAGCATCTACTTGTAATTCAGATAATTGAAATTTCAATTCTTTATCTAATATTCCTAAATTCTCAAGTGTGATATCTTTTTGTTTCTGAGCATCTACCTGTAATTTCGATAATTCTTCCGCAAATTCTGACTGCAATTTTGTTAAGCTTTCAACAGCTATATCCTGTTGCTTTTGAGCATCAGACTGCCATCCAAAAAGTTGAGATGTGAACTCAGACTTTGATACTTTTAAATCAGCAACGGCTAGTTCTTGCTGTTGCTGCACACCTAACTTTAAATTAGACAGTTCCTCTGCCATGACAGATGCTAATTTTCTTAGATTATCCAGTGCTATATCTCTTTGTTCTTGAGCATCAAACTCTAACTTAGATAACCCAGAAGCAAATTCTGACTCTAAAGTTTGTATATTTTGTTGGGATTTTTTCAGTTCAGTTTCTAATCGACTTAATACCTGTGTTTTAGCTAAATCTAGTTCAGACATAAGGTTAGATAAATATTTTTTTTGTTCGTTTTTAATCTGTTGTTGTAAACTAGCCGTTTCCTCTTCTAATTCATAATTTATTTTTTTAGCTTCTTGAATAAGATTTTCAGCCTCTTGTTTAACGGTGGCTAGCTGATTTTGCAATTTTTCCATTCCCTGTAATTGTTGCATCGCTCTATCAACAATTTCACGGATTACCACCCGTCGCAGGAGCCAAAATAAAGCAATGATTGCGACTGGAAATAGACTTAATATAACTAGCCAGACATTGAGTAAGATAGTTGTCCGGCTAAAAGCGCTATTAAAATCAGATTGGACTTGCTGTTGAATTCGCTTTTCCGCTCTTAGTCGCGTTAGTTCTTCCCGTTCCTGATTCGATAATAGCGGAGCAGGAGTTAGTGCTGGGGAAGTTGATGGTGCAGATTGTCCACTGGCAATTCCAGGGGACAGCAGTAAGGGTAAAAAGACAATAGTGCTTTTTACAATTAAAGCGAAAACAGCTTGATTTTTGCTCTTCATAACAACCATCTCAGTCTGTTGGTCAGTTTTTGAAGCGGCGTGCCTCTCTCCAATCTATAACAGAATTAAGTAGTGAAATGTTGTAGAGGCAGTGGAAAATGCTGAACAATCCTTAACTAATCTGTTCCCTCGCCCTTACTGTACGTACAACTTCAGTCGTGGAGCGCAGTCAAGTTTTTAACATTTTTTAGAGACACCATTATAACATTACTAGGTGAAAACCAAGCCCACAAACAATAATTTATCAACCTCTGGAAGACAGATTGTAGCAAAATCCGCGCTTTCTGAGAGCATTCATCGAACTAAGTTCGGACTTTGTTTCTACAAATAGCAGTATACAAAGTGTCAGATATGCGTACTTCGCACTAACATTAGATTATCTAGGGTAAGCAGATTACTTGCCCTACAATTAACTTAACAAAGGCGGTAGAAAATGGGTCGGATAAATCCTTATACACTGCAATTGCAGACTACCCGAATGTTTGAGCAAGGGCAATCATTTTTTGCCACAACCAAGGTACAAGAATGGTTGAAAGAGCACAAACACAATCCAGAAGATTATGACATTCTTTTCCATAAAAAACCCGCGCCTCCTGGTTCCAAAGAAGTGATGGTAGTGGAAATTGAATTACGCCGCAAAGATGGGCAACCTGTAGATCCTTGGTTGCAGGAACAAGCAAATCTCCATGCCTGATTTTAAGAACTAGCAATTTTCAATTTAAATTCATTAGGACTTACGCAAAAAGTACTAAAAATCTTAATTTATCGAACCGCCAAGAACGCCAAGAACGCCAAGAAT
>NZ_JAIVFR010000254.1 GCF_020829685.1 Nostoc sp. CHAB 5715
GATTAAAGATTTGGTTGTAGATATGAGCAGCTTCTGGAATAATTTAGAAGCAGTTGCTCCTTATGTGAGTACGGCAGCACGACAAGTACCAGAAAGAGAGTTTTTGCAAACACCACAAGAGCGATCGCGCCTCGATCAAACTGGTAACTGTATTATGTGCGGTGCTTGTTATTCTGAATGCAACGCCCGTGAAGTTGATCCAAACTTTGTTGGGCCCCATGCCCTTGCCAAAGCTTACCGGATGGTAGCAGACTCCCGCGATAGCGACACCGAAAATCGTTTAGCAAGCTACAACGAAGGTACTAAAGGCGTGTGGGGTTGTACCCGTTGTTTATACTGCGATTCAGTTTGTCCAATGGAAGTTGCACCATTAGAACAAATCACCAAAATTAAACAAGAAATTCTCACCCACAAACAAGCCAGTGATAGTCGTTCAATTCGTCACCGGAAAGTATTAGTGGATTTAGTTAAAGAAGGTGGTTGGATTGATGAACGTCAATTTGGTTTACAAGTAGTCGGTAATTACTTTCGGGATTTAAAAGGATTACTCAGTCTTGCACCCCTCGGTTTACGGATGATCATCCGGGGTAAGTTTCCCCTATCATTTGAACCTTCAGAAGGGACACAACAAGTGCGATCGCTCATTGAATCTGTGCAACAGGTAGAAGGGAGTAGGGAGTAGGGAGTAGGGAGTAGGGAATAGGGAATAGGGAATGGGGAATGGGGAATGGGGAATTGGGCATTGGGCATTGGTTATTAATTTTTGTCCCTCACTCCCTCACTCCCTCATCTCCCCACTCCCCACTCCCCACTCCCCACTCCCCATTCTTCAACGTGGTTCTTGAGGTATATTCAACGGCTGTCCATAACGGTTATATACTAAAATATCCCACTGACCGTTGTTACTGGACTCAAAAGCAATCCTACTACCATCAGCGCTAATTGTAGGGTTGCGGACTTCAGCTTGCAGGTTATTAGTCAAATTTCGTGATTGGCGTGTTTCCCTGTCGTAGAGAAAAATAGCTGATCGCCCCTGACGGCTAGCACCAAACACTACATAACGACCATCTTGGGAAACGCTAGGATGAGTTGCGATCGCATCAAAGGAATTTAAACCTGGCAAATCAACCAAATTACGAGTCACTGTATCAAACATATAAACATCTTGGCTACCGCGTCGGTCTGTAATAAAAACAATGTATCTCCCAGAAATTTGGGGGTTTAATTCCGACGCTAAACTATTGAGACTTCGACCCCCCGGATCAAAGGGATAACTCAAAAGGCGAGGGTAGCCAAAACACCCAGTCAATAAACTTAAACATATAAATATAGGTATAAAAAAAATACGTTTCATATATTGGGCATGGGGCATAGGGCATTGGGCATGGGGCATTGGGCATGGGGCATTGGGCATTGGGCATGGGGCATTGGGCATGGGGCATGGGGCAAACACTTTTTGTCCCCTCATCCCCCTCATCTCCCTCATCCCCCTCATCCCCCAATCCCTACGGAGGTGAACCTACGGTTGCACCATTAGGAATATCTAACTCAATATTTGGCCCTCGGTCTAGGACTTCAATATCCCACTGACCACGGCTGGCGGTTTCAAAGACAACATAACGTCCATCTGGGCTGATATTTGGTTTTCTGACCCAGCCGCGATAGGTTGGTGTGACGATTTGCGACTGTTGTGTAGCGCGATCATAAAGCGCCACTACTGGTCTACCTTGGTCACTAGTAAGATAAGCAATATAACGCCCGGTATAGCTCAAGCTAGGACTTTCAGCAATTGTCTCTGCTCGGTTTATCCCCGGTGTACCAATAAACAGTTGCCTCTCCAAATCGAAAACCAGTAGCTGTTGATTACCATTCCGATTAGATACAAACGCTAAAAAGCGCCCATTTCCACTCAAAGCAGGTTGCTCCTCGGTGTAGCGACTGTTGAGGGAAGTAGGCCCTATGGAAATATCGTTATAACCACAAGATGCAAGCAAACTGGTTAAACTAAAAACCAGGCTCCAATGAATTGGTCTTTGGAGCCAAAATGTAGGCGTAAATTTTTCCACCTCAACTGTTTTCCGTCGCCTTTAAACCTAGTTCTGTGCAAACTGTTTTAAACATCGTCATCAAAATCGGTCGAATTATCTCGCCCCTCATTTGGCATTTCAACCGGGTTGTATGGCACATAATCAGTTGGGATCGCCTCATCATCTTCGCGCGGTCTTCGAGAAACCGAGTCAGTTGGTGGGCGACGCCTTCTTGGTCTGGGAGCGACATCATCTTCACGATTTTCTGGACGCCCAGACCCGTTATTACTACGCCGAGAAGGTTTTCTGGCTTCTCCTCCCGAACTTTCCCAATCATCAACTTGCCTAGATGAAGAACCCCAATTCTCATCTTCAGAGCTTTCAGAAGGGCGATTCACAGTCCGCCCAGAAGTCCGCCGCCGCGTTCTATCTGCTGGAGCTTGTCTTTCGCTACTGCTGCTATTGCGGCGTTCTGAACGGCGGGGGGGTTGCTCCTCGTAGTAGTTATCACGAGTGGAAATCTCATCCCTGCTACCCCGAATCCGGGGACGCATGGGGCGTTCTTCCTCGTCTTCATAAGGCAGTGGATCTAAGTCTGCATCCATTTCAGCTTGATATTTTCTGCGATCATTGTATGAATAGCGATCGCTAATCGGTCGGTCTTCATCCACAATCGGAGTGTTGCGCTTTGCTTGCTGGGTAGCTATACTCCGCAGACGAATACTTTCAACTGCAAAAAACACAGTTGTGCCAACTAAAAGCAATTGACCAAATTGTAGAATCGGGTCTAAGCGCCATCCTTGAAACACGAGAATGAAGCCGCAGAGCAAGCCGACTGCCGCAAAAAAAATATCTTGATCCCGTGACAATTCTGGACGCACAGTGCGGAGAAAATACAGTGCTGCCCCAGCCACAGCCAGGAAAATTCCTAGAATACTGGCTGAATTTGCCCCAAAATTTACCTGAGCCAGAAAACTGGCTGAGTTCAGCCCAAAATTTATCATTGCTGTTTTCCCAATATCAAATCTATGTTAGCGAGTCACAATTAAAATCACTACTGTAATTAGTCACGATATATTGAAGCTTCAAAGCTTCTGGCAAAGAAGCTCTGAAGCTGTTCACCGAAAAATAAAAAAACCTATGCCTGTCAGCTACAACTGCCACTAGCGGCAAACACTGCTGCTTTTAGTGCAATTTAAATACCTGACAGACATCGGTTATGAGAGTCAGTTTGACCCTCACAAGCATTATGAACGCTGGATTTTATCTTTTTGGCTAATGAAAATTAGACCAACTGTAGCGGGGATTACAACAATTGCAGTACCCCATAGCAGACTCCAAAGAAAATTTGCTAAAGAAGGCGTCATACTTCTAAACCTTTTTTTACACACTTCATCCTAATTTTAATAGTGTATTACTTTCTTGAGAAGCCTCTAACTCTGAACTGCCAAACTTGGTAACTGCTGTGAGGGAGTTTGCTTTTCTATTCCAGAAGGAAGTGGCAGTATTTGGTTAAAATGATGAGAGTGCTTTACAAAGCTTCAAATTTTGTAGCGATCGCCTAAGTTTTTCTTTCTTTACAGATAGTACCTTAAACCGATGACTGGTGTTGACCTGACTGCTTGGATTCTTGGCTCTGTGTTAGGGCTGATGACATTTTTATTTATATTTCGGATCATTCTCACTTGGTATCCGCAAGTGGATCTGAATCGTTTGCCCTTTAATTTAATAGCTTGGCCTACCGAACCATTTTTAATCCCGTTGCGAAAACTGGTACAACCTATAGGCGGAGTGGACATTACACCTATTATTTGTGTTGGTATCTTCAGTCTGCTGCGAGAAATATTACTAGGTCAACAAGGATTGCTGACTATGCTATCTCATGTGAATTAAGGATTGGGCATTGGGAATGGGGCATCCCTTCGGCTTCTCTACGAGACGCTACGCGAACGCTCAGGGCAAGTGGGAATGGGCATTGGGCATGGGGCATTGGGCACTTGTACTGAGCGACTTGTGCCAAGCGTTGCCGAGGTAAGCCGAAGTATTGGGCATTGGGCATGGGGCATTGGTTACACTCCATCTCCCTCATCTCCCTCATCTCCCTCATCTCCCTCATCTCCCTCATCTCCCTCATCTCCCTCATCTCCCTCATCTCCCTCATCTCCCTCATCTCCCCCCACTCCCCACTCCCCACTCCCCACTCCCCTAGCCGTTCATCTCCTGGACAAAACTTGTATAGACATTACCCTGCAAAAACTGTGGAGTTTCCATAATTCTTTGATGAAACCCAATGGTGGTAGGTAGTCCAGTGATGGCACATTCCCGCAGTGCGCGTTTCATGCGGTTAATAGCAGTGGGCCTATCTGGGGCCCAAACAATTAACTTGCCGATTAAAGAATCGTAGTAAGGCGGGATTTGGTAATCTGTGTAAACGTGGGAATCAATGCGAACACCAGGGCCTCCAGGAGGAAGATAGCCACTAATCCGTCCAGGAGAAGGGCGAAAGTCGTGATCTGGGTCTTCAGCGTTGATCCGACATTCGATCGCATGACCCCGTAAAACCACTTGCTCTTGCGTAAGCTTGAGTCTTTCCCCTTGGGCAATCCGAATTTGTTCGACAACTAAATCTACCCCAGTAATCATCTCTGTTACAGGATGTTCTACTTGAATCCGGGTGTTCATTTCCATAAAGTAGAATTTACCCGATCTATCCAAGAGAAACTCGATAGTACCCGCCCCACTGTAATTGATAAATTGGGCAGCTTTGACAGCAGCTTGTCCCATTTTCTCACGCAGGTCTTTGTCGAGAGCCGGACTTGGTGCTTCTTCTAGTAGCTTTTGATTCCGGCGCTGAATTGAGCAATCCCGTTCGCCCAAGTGGATGACATTACCGTAGTTATCCGCCAAAATTTGAAATTCGATGTGGCGGGGACGTTCAATAAATTTTTCTATATAAACGCCAGAATTACCAAAAGCTGCTCCTGCTTCCCCTTGGGCTGCTAAGAAAAGTTTGACAAATTCATCTTCAGAACGCACCAGGCGCATACCCCGCCCACCACCACCGGCTGTGGCTTTGATCATCACTGGATAGCCGATATCCTTGGCGAATTTTAATCCTTCTTCCTCGGATTCTACCAACCCCTCACTACCTGGTACTGTCGGGACTCCAGCTTTTTGCATGGTTTCTTTGGCAGTGGATTTATCCCCCATCAGCTTTATAGCTTCTGGAGTTGGGCCGATAAAAGCAATATGATGGTCGGCACAGATTTCCGCAAACCGGGCATTTTCTGCCAAAAAGCCATAACCAGGGTGAATAGCAGTGGCATTGCGCGTCAGTGCGGCAGCAATAATATTGGGAATATTCAAATAACTTTTACTGCTAGCAGGTTCGCCAATGCAAACCGCTTCATCAGCAAGTTGGACGTGGAGAGCATTCCGGTCAACGGTGGAATGAACCGCGACTGTCGCAATTCCCATTTCTTCACAGGCGCGGAGAATGCGAAGGGCGATTTCTCCCCGATTGGCAATTAATATTTTGTCAAACTTCATTTTTTAGTTTCGATATCATTACCAGTAGATTGACATTTTCTCTGATCCAATTTGAAACGACGCTTTCGCATTATTTCAAATTATCACAGGAGATTCGCCACCCTGATTCTAAGCAAACTCGCATATTGCAGGCTTGCTGCCTCTACGGGTTTTACCAGACTAACAACATTGCTGCTGTAAGTCTTGGCAAGCTTACTAAACTGGGCTTTTGCGATACGCGATCGCCACCGGAAAGGGTGGGTACGCGATCGCACCACACCTTCCACAGTTGCTCTACCCTTTTTAATATCACTTGTGCAGATGCTAGATTTCTGTCAGTCTGATACCGCCTTGAGGAAATTTATATTTTTGAGAAATATAACTTAGATATCACCTTACTATAATTAGTTTCTTATGCTATAGTCTATCTTTAGACAAGTCGTGCGGATGTGGCGGAATTGGTATACGCGCACGCTTGAGGTGCGTGTGGGCAATGCCCTTGCGAGTTCGAGTCTCGCCATCCGCATATTTTGTTTATTAGTCAAGGGTCAATAGTCGAGGGTGAATATACCTTAGACTGTTGACCCTTAAATTTAGAGGGTCATTAGTCATTGGTCATTGGTCAAAGGACAAAGCGCAAAATCTCTTGCGAGATTAGACGCTTTGCGGCTTGCCCAGGCATCAGAAATTTGTAACAGAGGACAAATGACAAATGACTCTATGGTTTTTTATGCTTTTATAGAGATACGTGAAGTTTTGTAAAAAGCATTGAGTATTACTTTTACGCCGACAAACAACTTAACACTGCCAGCAGCTTGGCATCGCCTCACTCCGATTTGGCAAGGAGGGGAGGAAGTAATTCAAAAAAGTTTACCTCATACTCAGTTAGCACCTGCTTGGCAGCTAATGCTTTTGGGTGACGGCTCTCCAACACGTCACCTAGAATTGCTTACAGGGGAGCCTGTAGAAGTAGATGTCATTGATATGTCATTG
The DNA here is from genome assembly GCF_020829685.1 of Nostoc sp. CHAB 5715. Classification (GTDB taxonomy): domain Bacteria; phylum Cyanobacteriota; class Cyanobacteriia; order Cyanobacteriales; family Nostocaceae; genus Nostoc. Next base: position 6,549 of record NZ_JAIVFR010000254.1, read on the forward strand.
ATTGGCATGGACTTGGATGGCGCACCTGATTTAATCCAAGCTGTGCCAGGGCCGCGACTACGGCGACAAGTGTGGCTGCGGACTGCTTCTAGTCAGCGATTAGCCTATGCTACCTCGTGGTGGGAAGCTAGTCATGTAGATGAGTATTTGCAAAATCGTTCATTACCAATTTGGGCGAGTTTAGCTCGTCTTCGCACAGAACTGTATCGGGATGTTCAAGGGATTTACTATGGCGACTCATCGGCGCTAGAGTCTGGTTTTGATATAACTGGGCCTTTTTGGGGTCGCCATTACTTGTTTTGGCATCATGGACAGCCACTAACCTTAATTTATGAAGTTTTTTCGCCTTATTTAACTAAATATTTGGGAGCTATGCAATTAGATTCCAAAAAGCAGTAAAAAGGCATGATGTGGTGCGATCGCTACCGCGCAAAATCAAGTAGCTGAAATCGTACAATGAAATTATCAAATCTGGTATTAGTGCCGTTAAACTAATGAGTTTTCGGTGATGGTTTGCCGTTGTTTTGCGATCGCATCCTCTCTAAAATAGAGTCATTCCCCAAGTTCAACCATGATTCAACTTAAAACCCAACTCACCCTCGAAGAATTTCTTGCACTTCCCGAAGGAGACATCACCTACGAACTCATTAATGGAGAAGCTGTTCCCAAATTCAAAAACGATGAGATGGCACCAAAATTTTTTCATAGTTCTATAACAGGTGCGTTATTTATACTATTGTCTGCATGGGCGCAAGGAAAGGGGCGGGTTGTAATTGAATGGGCAATTAAGCTAACACGAAATCAACAAGACTGGGTTCCTGTAGCAGATTTGACTTATGTTTCTTATAATCGTCTTTCTGCTGATTGGTTGCAAGATGAGGCTTGTCCTGTTGCACCCGAATTAGTCATTGAAATTATCTCCCCTGGTCAAACGTTCGGAGAAATGACCGAAAAAGCCACTGATTATCTAAAAGCTCAAGTTCAACGAGTTTGGATTATTGATTCTAGAGCAAAAACTATTACTATTTTTTATCCCGATATTCTCCCTCAAACCAAACGTGGTATCGATAGTTTAGAAGATTCCTTATTTGAAGGGTTGCAAATTACACCTCAAGAAATTTTCCAACAAGCAAGAATTTCTTACTGATGTTAGCAAGAAAGACACGAGGAAAGGTTTAATGAATACTGTTGTGCTAAATCTAGAACCGATTGCTCATTTAACCGATGAGCAATTTTATCAATTGTGTATTGTCAATCGTGATGTAAGCCTGGAAATGAATGCAGCCGGAGAATTAATAATTGTGCCACCAGTAGGAGGAGAAAGCGGAAATCAAGAAGCAGATTTAATTACAGACTTAAATAATTGGAATCGTCAAGCTAAATTAGGGAAAGTTTTTAGTTCTTCAACTATCTTTATACTTCCCAATGGTGCAAAACGTTCTCCTGATGCTGCTTGGGTAAAATTGGAACGGTGGGAAGCTTTAACACCAGAACAACGAAAAAAATTTCCGCCACTTGTACCCGACTTTTTGATTGAACTGCGATCGGAGACAG
>NZ_JAIVFR010000255.1 GCF_020829685.1 Nostoc sp. CHAB 5715
GGCGTCTCCGACAGGAGAAGGAATAAAAGTTGCAGAGAGTTTTTGCGTAAGTCCTGATATATTGACTATTTATATTAACTAATTTACAGCAGTTTTCATGTATTTGAACCACATCTGTTGTAGGGGTTTAGCATTGCTAAACCCCTACCGCGTGGTCTATTTACCTGAAAATAGCTGTAAGATTGGTCATTAGTCATTAGTCATTAGTCATTTGTCATTAGTGATTCTTCCCACTCCCCACTCCCCACTCCCCACTCCCCAATTCAATCAAACTTTGATGGAACAACCGAAAGTTATTTTTTTAGATGCTGTGGGTACACTCTTTGATGTCAAAGGTAGTGTGGGCAAAGTTTATAGTCAGATAGCCCAGGAATTTGGCGTTACAGTTTCAGCCGAAACATTGAATACAGCCTTCATCAAAAGTTTTAAAGCAGCGCCGCCGCCGATATTTCCAGATGCAGAATTGCAAGATATTCCCCAGCGCGAGTTTGATTGGTGGCGGATAATTGCCCTGAACACTTTTGATAGTGCAGGTGTTCTCAAGGAATTTTCTGACTTTTCGGCTTTTTTTAGCGAACTTTACATCCACTTTGGCACTGGCGAACCGTGGTTTGTCTATCCCGATGTTTTACCAGCTTTAATCAACTGGCGGCGGTTGGGAGTTACCTTGGGGGTGCTGTCCAATTTTGATTCTCGGATTTACTCAGTATTGCAAAGTTTGGGATTGAGAGAGTTTTTTTCCTCCGTCACCATTTCTACCCAGGTACGTGCAGCTAAACCCGATCCTCAAATTTTTGCCATTGCCTTAGACAAACATAAATGTTCCCCAGAGGCAGCATGGCATATTGGCGATAGCATTGTAGAAGACTATCACGGAGCTAAAGCAGCTGGACTCAGAGGCGTTTGGATCAACCGTGGAAAATGAGGGGATACTTTCAATTCAGCAACGCCAAATTTTTAAAGTGGAATCCAATCCAATCTATCAATCCACTCTTCTACCTCAGTCGCTTCCCAAATCAAATAAATTGTTTCTGCCCAAATACTGAGGTTCCCACTAGAACGCAACCAAACTAGTCCCCAAATATGTCCTCCATCTCCCCAGTGTTCTTCTAGATGTTCGGGCATACTTTTGCGGTTGTCTGTAACCAATATTCGTTGGGATAATTCCAGGTAGCGCAAGATATCTGGGTCAAGCGTACCTAATGGCGGTGCTTCGGCATCGCCTACGCGCAGAATATCTATTGCTGGATTGAGGCGCAAAACAGATGTCTTCAGCTTGGGCGACAAATTTTCATCAAGGAGAAAACGTACCTTCACCAAGAGTTTAGCAACTCCTGCTCACGTTGCGCCTTTAATGCTCTTAAACGCTGCATCAAAGGTGAAGGATTAGCTGATGATTCTTGATAGCGCTGTTCTCGCCACTTTGCTAGCCGCAACATATAAGCATCTATTTCAACACGATTATGCAGATAGTAGGTAAGCGTCGCGTAAATTTTCTCCAAATTCAGGGAAGGTAATTCCTCTATAATTTGCTCTGGTGAATATCCTTGCAAGTAATATTGAATCACATTATCAATACCAATGCGATGGCCTTTGATACGGATATCATCTGGGTCTAAAAACTCAAAATAATCTTCTAGTTGCATTGATCTACCTATATAGGGTCTTTTAGGATTAATTCGTAATTTGTAATTGAGTTTTATAATTACGAATTATTTTGACATACTTTGTATTTATGTTATGGAGACAATAAACCCTTTCAAGAGCGATCGCTTGATGAATTCCCTAGTCATCGCAAAACCTCTGACTCCAAAAACTTCCTATGTTCTACTCAAACGCTGAGGGATAACGGAGATGGGGAAGAGTTAGAACTTGAAATATTAAGTTCAAAGACTCATTAATCCACCTCAAAGACTCATTAATCCACCTCAAAGACTCATTAATCCACCTCAAAGACTCATTCATCCCCCTTGTCCCCCAGTCCCCACTCCCCACTCCCTTATTCTCCATGCTGCCCCAACACTCGTATGATCAAAATATCAAGAAAACATAACAGCCAGATTTTTACCGCAAAACATGGGCAGTATTTGGGAAATCGATTTTTACTCCCGTCCGATTTTGGACGATAATCAGAAAAAAGTTTGGGAAGTCTTAGTCTGCGAAAGCCCCTTGGATATCAGTACAAAAGTAGATTCTTTGTTTCGCTATGCTCAATATTGTCCCAGTACCCAGGTAAATTCGGGCTGGTTGCGGACAGCATTGCAGGAAGCTATTAACCAAGCTGGAAAAGCACCAATTAAAATCCGCTTTTTCCGCCGCCAAATGAACAACATGATTACTAAAGCCTGCCAAGACTTGGGCATTCCCGCCCAGCCTAGCCGCCGTACTTTGGTTCTCAACCATTGGTTAGAACAGCGCATGGAGAAAGTGTATCCTCAAGAGGCAGGGTATCAAGGGGGGGCTAATCCCTCAGTCCGCTTGGAAAAACCTTTGCCGCAACGTTTACCAGATGCATTGGAAGGACAGCAGTGGGTATTTGTTACCTTAAATGCTGCGGATTTAGCAGAAATGCCAGAGTGGGAAATTGGCTTTGGTGAAGCTTTCCCCCTAGAGTTGGTGAAAGTTTCACCCGAAGCCCGTATTCCTGGTATATTGATTTTCTCACCGAGAGCGTTGCCTTTGGCAGGCTGGATGTCTGGTTTGGATTTGGCTTTCTTAAGATTTGATACCAGCGAAGAGGGGAGATTGCTTTTAGAAACTGGTGTAACTGAAAGCTGGATTGTGGCAAATATCAAAAAACCTCAACTTTTAGCAGAAGCCAAAGGTTTTGAAGAAGCCAAGCAAAAAGCTAACGGAGTGCATTTTATCGGTGTACAGTCTGATCCAAAAGCACAAGCTTTTGCTGGTTTTTGGCTGTTGCAAGAGGTGAATCTTTGAAAATGGGGAGTGGGGAGTGGGGAGTGGGGATTGGGGATTGGGGATTGGGGAGGCAGGGGGAGCAGGGGAGAAAACTAAGTGACTAATGACTAATGACTAATGACTAATGACTAATGACTAATGACTAGTTGAGACATGGCAATGATTTGGGATAATTAACTGCGTCCATCAGCGTTGATCTGCGGTTCTAAATGACAATTGCCGAAACATGCTGATGATTTTTGGATGGTTATCTGCGTCCATCACGTAGAAAGTTTGATTGTCGGTTTTTGACGATCGCACTTTTAAGAGACAGCGTTGATATGCGGTTCAAAATCCACAATTGCACTAAGGGTCATGGGTTCTGAAAATTTGTCACAAGATACACTAGCAGAACAGCTGCTGGAACTAGCTATTAAATCTGGAGCAGAAGCTGCTGAGGTGTATCAGTCGCGATCGCTTTCTCGTCCAGTGTTTTTTGAGGCAAACCGACTCAAACAGCTAGAAACTAACCAATCTGAAGGCACAGCACTACGACTTTGGCGAAACGGGCGTCCGGGACTGACGGTGGCTTACGGTTCTGTCCTAGCCGAAGTAATGGTGGAAAAAGCTCTGGCTCTAAGTCAACTGAATCTACCAGAAACAGTAGAATTAGGCTTTAACTCTCAGCCTTCCTACCCAGATTTAGGGGAAAGTGTGCCGATAGAGGTTTTGGTAGACTGGGGCAAAGAAGCGATCGCACTCATCCGCGATGCCTATCCCGATGTTGTTTGCAATGGTGACTGGGAATGTGATGTTGAAACTACCAGAATAGTCAACACTAAAGGTTTAGATTGTTACTATACTGATACTACCCTCAATTGCTATATATCAGCTGAATGGGTGCGTGGTGATGATTTTTTAAGTGTTTCCGATGGCCAAACTAAGCGGGGTGAACTCCACCCGGAAATATTAGCTAACCAAATTTTACAACGGTTAATTTGGGCCAGAGAAAATGTCTCATCTCCTAATGGTCGCGTCCCGATTTTGTTCACTTCTAAAGCAGCTGATATGCTTTGGGGTACTGTGCAAGAAGCTTTGAATGGCAAGCGAGTTTTAGAAGTAGCTTCCCCTTGGGCAGAACGTTTAGGTAAGGCAGTAGTTGCACCCAGTCTCACCCTCTATCAAGATCCAGAAGCCGGCCCTTATAGTTGCCCTTTTGATGATGAAGGCACTCCTACTCAATTTTTAGTATTTATCCAAAACGGAATTTTACAGCATTTTTATGGCGATCGCACCACCGGCCGCCAACTGGGTACTGACACAACTGGAAATGGTTTTCGCCCTGGTTTAGGTAGCTATCCCACCCCTGGTTTGTTTAATTTTTTGATCCAGCCAGGTTCAGCATCACTACCAGATTTAATTCAAGAACTGGATGATGGCATAATTGTGGATCAAATGCTGGGTGGTGGCGGCAGTATTTCTGGAGATTTTTCAATCAACGTTGATTTAGGCTACCGCGTCCAAAATGGTCAAGTAATTGGGCGCATTAAGGATACGATGGTTGCAGGTAATGTCTACACTGCCCTTAAGCAATTGGTTAAACTAGGTAATGATGCTGATTGGAATGGTTCTTGTTATACTCCATCTCTAATAGTAGAAGGACTATCCACGACGGGGAGAAATAATTGAATTGGGCAAGGGGCAGGGGGTAGGGGGAATGGAAAAAGAACCAATTAAAAGTCATGAAGACTTAGAAGTATATAAAATGGCGTTTGATACACCTCGAGTCAGTCTAAAAAGTCAGACTTGCAAATACAGTAAGAGTTTGGAGCTTGTTTAGTTCTGTTTTAGCCTTAACAGCCCCAGATCCATGTATTAGACAATCCGGTAAACGCCAACGCATTTCCCATCAGTTCACGGCTGACCATATCACTGACAAATGCTTGACGTACAGGTACATCTAAACCCTTCAGAAAACCTAACAATGCACTCAGAGTCAGCAATGTCCAAAAATTTGCCCAACCCAAAAATGTGATGACTGTCAGAGTTACAGATATAAAAATACCTATAACCTGAAATAGCAGCAACAGGCGATAGCGGTCATAGCGATCGGCTAAAATTCCTGAAATTGGAGCTAGTACAAACACTGGCAATTGTCCAAAAAACCCTGCCAATCCCAACAGCAAAGCCGAATCAGTCAATCGATAAATCAGCCAGAGAATCGCTACTTGTGTCATGAAATTGCCCGTCATAGACAAGGCTTGTCCAGCAAAGTAGAGGCGATAATTACGCGATCTAAAGGCAGGTAGATCAAGATTCAATTTGAATCTAAATTTAGCTAATAATTTCATGAACTAAGTGCAAATTACAAGGGAACAGGAAGAAATGAGGTAACAGTCCTATTTCTTCCTACCCCAAAGGTGTTGGTTGAGAAATTCCTCAATCCCCCAAAATCACACTGTTATTAATTCCCGCTTCGCAACTACTGACTCAGGTTTGACCTAAATCTTATCTAACCCACCACTCAACAGTCGATATTGTTGGTTAGGATCTTGTTGCGGGTAATCCTCGCGTTTGTGCATTCCTCTGGTTTCCTGACGTTGCAAACCACTGTTGTACATCCAACGAGCAGTAGCAACCATCGCCGCAGCTTCGCGCGATCGCACAATTTGGCTATCATCTAGTGTTTGGCTATTGCGAATTTCTCGCCAGAGGTCATCCAGTCGATCCAGGGATGCACTTAAACCTGTACCAGTGCGGAACTGGTAAATTTTTATAAAAAGTGTACAGCTTTACCTAAGTTCGTAGCGAATAAACTTAAACTAACTTTGCGTCTCTCTGCGTTAAACTCTGCGCCCCTCTGCGTTTAAATTTAAACCTTCAGTCTTTTCAGTCTTCCACACCTGCTCTAGATATACATAGCAAAGTAATCATTGTAAATTTCTGTATTAGTCATGACTGTGAGTTCTATTTGTTTCTGCTCTTCATCTGTTGCCGAACTCGTAGTCTGGTCTAAGCTTTCTTGAGGAATAAAATCACCACAGTATTCATTCGCAGGTACAGCTGCATTCATCTTTTGGGGATAACTCAATTTGAGATTATTCATGATGGTAATGAATTGACTACGACTGCGATCGCTAAATCTGGGATTAAACCGCTTTTCTTCGCCAATGGTAGAAACAGTCCGCCCTTTATAGTCATGGGCAGGATATACCAAGGTATCATCTGGCAAGGTGAATAAGCGTTGTGTCACCACATCGTATAAAGTTCCAGGATCGCCTCCCTGAAAATCTGTGCGTCCACAACCACGAATAAATAAGGCATCACCAGTTAACAGATAGCTTTTGTTCACCAAATATGCTATGTGACTGGCGGTGTGACCTGGTGTGAAAATCGTTTCGATGATTACCGATCCCACCTCTAGGATTTCGCCACCGACAAGGGAGCGATCGGCTTTTGTCACAGCAGTATTCTGAGGAACGAGCACTTCAGCGCCTGTTTGTTGCCTGAGTTTACCTGCCCCTGTGATGTGATCGGCATGAAGGTGAGTTTCTAGACAGTAGCGTAGCTTTAATCCCAGTTCATCTAATGATTGCAAATCGCGGTCAACTTGCTCTAATACAGGATCAACTAGAACAGCATCTCCTGTCTGCTTATCAGCAATTAAATAAGTGTAACTACTAGTTTCAGGGTCAAAAAATTGCCGAAATAGGAAAGTTGACTGGGGTAACTCTGCACTGCGTAGGCGTAGCCCGTCGTAGACATCGCTTACGCTTAACAAAGGCATTGTCGCAATAGTCCGCACACGCACTGGTAGCGACTGCAACAACGCCTTAGATAATTCCTGCGCCTGTCCCCGTAATTCTGGTACAGCGATAGTTTCCCACAAGTCGCCCTTACGGGGAGTTCCCAAGGTATAAAACAGCGTCGAAACGTTACCATCTGCTGCATATAAAGCACCATGAGTATCTGTATCTAATCCTAAACCGATGGCATTGGGGCGAATTAAACCCTGCGATCGCAAATTAGTAATCAGAGGATGAGGCGATCGGCGATAATCTGCTGCTACCCCTGTACAATTCACTACCCGGCGGACGTGCAAGATATTATTAGTTTGGGTTTTGCGCCAGCACACGGTCACTGTCACACCGTCCGGCAAAGCTTGATATTCCCGAATCCGCCCGGCGGCAATGGTGAGTTGAGCAGAATCCAGCATTTGGGTAACAACATCCGCCACTCTTGGGGCAATGCGGTGACGATGCACATCCCAATAGGGTGTAAGATGACGCAAAAAACGTTGCTGTTCCCCGGTCGGTAGTTGTTGCCAGATTTTTTGAATCATGGGACGCAGAGAATCAATTACTGCTCGCCAGTCGTAGCCTTGGGTAGCAGCAATTTCCACCTCGGCACGCAGCCGACGTAACCAACCGCGCACGTTTTTTGGTGAATTTTCTGGGGTCAAGAAGCAGGGATAAGGTTGAGCCGCTTGATGTTTGAGGGGAAATAATCCTCGTCGGGACACAGCATAAATTTTGCCCCGATGTTGGCGATCGCCCAGAGATAAAACCATATCCACCATCGTCAGTCCCGTACCAATTAGCAACACAGGTGCATCAGCATCAAGGTCTGCTAGGGCATCAGCTGACCAAGCATTCCGCAGATAACTTTCATCATTACTATTTGGGTTTTGAATGGCGGGGGGTGCAGAGGGTGAGTTCCCCAATGCCAGCACAACTCTGTCTGCGGCAAAACAGCGACCACTACGTAGAGAAATCATTGCGCCTTTTTCTTCAGGCTGTACCCCTACCACTTCATCGGTCAAGCGTTCTAGTCGCACATCACTAGGTGCTGTGGCTTCTGCTTCTGCTAAAACCGATTGAATGTATAAACCATAGACCTTACGAGGTATGAAGGTACTGGCATTGACTTCTTCTGAAAAAAATGCTGTTAACTCATCGCGGTTGTGCTGAAGCCAACGTAACAAATGCCCTGGATCGTGGGCAAATGCACTCATGTTGCCTGCCGATACATTTAGCAAGTGACAATGCGGGAGCTGCGCCGCGTCAGCCGCGGGCCGGTTGTCATCCTGACTTTCGACCCCCAGGCCCACCAGCGCTACTGGCTCTCGCAGTATGTCCCGGAGCTCGTCGCCGCCGAGGCCAAGCGCCATCC